>CBDUPF010000050.1:0-16953 GCA_965369035.1 uncultured Aliishimia sp. | reverse complement strand
GGCGACGCTGGTGGCCTGGCAGGCATAGCCCTGCGCCCGAGCCAGATCCTCGATCCAGTTGGTGAGCACGCCGCCGCCCTGACCGCCGACGGCCATGATCGCGAGCTTGATGAGGCCGTCGCGCCGCGTGTCGGGCGCCTGGGGGGCCAGGTCGGGGGAGGCGTCGTTCATGCGCTCTCCTCCTCGAAGATGATCTGCCGAGCCTCGCGGCGGGACAGCAGGCGGTCGATGAGGCGGGCGCGTTTTTCGGCCCACCAGCGTTCCCAGGACCGCGGGTTGTGGACAACATCGGCGCGGTAGAAGGACGGGCAGAGGATCGCCGCGTCGGCGACCTCGCCACAATTGCCGCATCCGACGCAGGACTCATCGATGGCGGCGATGGGGTCGTCGCGCAGCGGGTCGTCCAGCGATTTCAGCGACAGCGACGGGCAACCCGAAAGCCGCATGCAGGCATGGTCGCCAGTGCAAACCGCCGCGTCCACGCCGAAGCGCGGAACCTCCACGCGGCGGCCGTCGGCGATGGCTTTCGCGCGCTGCGGCTTCTCGCGACGCTGGCGGTTCAGCATGCATTCGGACGAGGCGACGATCACCTTGGGGCCCTTGTAATCGGTGGTCAGCGCCTCGCGGAGGACCTTGACCATCTTCGGCACGTCATAGGTGCGGTCGATCTGGCGCACCCATTTCACGCCGATGCCTTTCACGGCCTCGGCGATGGAATGCTGGGTGTCCTTCGTCCGGTTGTCGGCGCGGCTCGACAGCACATCCTGGCCTCCGGTGGCCGCGGAATAGTAGTTGTCGACGATCAGCGCCACGCTGTCGGACCGGTTGAAGACCATGTTGCCGATCGAGGAGGCGAGCCCGTTGTGCCAGAAGCCGCCATCGCCCAGGATCGAGATCGCGCGTTTGTCGCCGCCGCCGTCGAAGGCCGCGTTGGAGGCGGGGCCGAGTCCATAACCCATCGTCTGCCCGCCGATCTCGAACGGGGGCAAGGCCGCGAAGAGGTGGCAGCCGATGTCGCCGCTGATCTGGTGCTGACCCAGCTCCTGCTGGACAAGCTTCATCGCGGCGAAGATGGGGCGTTCCGGACAGCCGGTGCAGAAGCCGGGCGGGCGCGTGGGCACGGTCTTCGAAAGGTCCGGAATGTCGGGCGCGGGCTGGTTCGGCGCGCGGACGGTGTCCGGCAGCAGGCCGGGTGCTGTCTCGCGCAGGTAGGCGGAGATCCCGTCCATCAGCACTTGACCGGTGTATTCTCCGGCCATGGGCAGCATGCCCTTGCCGTGGAGCGCGATCTTGCGCCCCGCCCGGAACAGCATTGTCGCCAGTTGCTGTTCGATGAATTCGGGCTGGCCCTCCTCCACCACCAGCAGCGACTCCTTGCCCTCGCAGAATTCCAGGAACTCGTCACGCACCAGCGGGTAGGTGACGTTGAGAACGTAGAGCGGCACCTGAGTCTCGCCGTAGAGGTCCGCGAGGCCGAGCCGCTGGAGCGTGCGGATGACGCCGTTGTACATCCCGCCCTGGCAGATGATACCGACGGGCGCCGCCTTCGGGCCGAAGACCTCGTTGAGTGCGTGGTCACGGATAAAGGTTTCGGCGGCGGGCCAGCGCCGGGTCACCTTGTCCTGTTCGTGCTGGTAGCTCATCGGCGGCAGCACCACGCGGGAGAAGTCCTTCTGCGGATTGGCAAGCGCCTCGCGAACGGTGAGCTCCGGGCGCCGGTTGTCGCGGGTCTCGAACTGGCCCGTCACGTGGCAGGAGCGGATGCGGACCATGAGCATGACCGGGGTCCCGGAGGCTTCGCTGAGCGCGAACCCGTCGCCCACCGCCTTGACGATGGAGGGCAGGTTGGGGCGTGGGTCCAGCAGCCAGAATTGCGATTTCATCGCGAAGGCGTGGCTGCGTTCCTGCATGATCGACGAGCCCTCGCCGTAATCCTCGCCCACGATGACCAGTGCGCCGCCCTTGACACCCGAGGAGGAGAGGTTGGCCAGCGCGTCGGAGGCCACGTTGACGCCCACGGAGCCCTTGAAGGTCACCGCCCCCCGGATCGGGTAGTGGACGGAGGCGGCCAGCATGGCGGCGGCGGCGGCCTCGGACGCATTTGCCTCGAACCGGACGCCCAGTTCGGACAGCAGGTCCTCGGCATCGGCCAGCACGTCCATCAGGTGGCTGATCGGCGCGCCCTGGTAGCCGCCGACATAGCCCACGCCATTCTCGAGCAGAGCCTTGGTGATGGCGAGGATACCCTCGCCGGTGAAGGTGTCGCCCGCGCCCTTGCGCAGGTCCTCGACCTCGGCCTTGAAGGATCGTTCAGCCATGTCTCGCCTACTTCAGAATTCGTGGACCCGCACGTTGGTCAGGATCTTCTGCAACGTCGCGACGAAGGCGCGCCGCTCATCGTCGGGGATGCCGCGGAACATGTGCGCATAGGTCTGCGCCATGTGCGGCCAGAGCCGGACATAATCGGCGCGGCCCGCATCGGTCAGGAAGACCCGCGTCGCGCGGCTGTCGCCCTCGTCCGCCTGCCGCCGGATCTTGCCGTCGCGGTCGAGCCGGTCGAGGGCGCGGGACAGGGTCGATTGCTCCACCACGGCGTAGACGGCAAGCTCGCCGATCAGGATGCCGTCATGGACCGACAGCACCGCAAGCGCCCGCATCTGCGGCGTGGTCAGACCCAGCTTGGCCAGTTCCGCCCGGAGCGCGGCGTTGTAGCGCCCCATGATCCGGTTCATCAGGTAGGGCGCAAAGTTGTCCAGCCCGATTTCGTCGAGCCGGCGCGGACCCGCCTCCACAGGTGTCATATGCCGCGCTTCGCGTGTCACTCGCCGGGCACCAGGGCCAGCGCGCGGATCGGGCTGCCGGTGCCGCGTTCGATCTTGAGCGGGGCGGCGATCAGGATTGCGCCCTTCGGGGGCAAACGGTCGAGGTTGGCGAGGCTCGCGAGCCCGAAGCAGTTCGCCGCATGGAGCAGGTTGTGCGCCGGGAACGGCGGATCCATGCCGCCCGCCTGACCCGCGTCGGTTCCGATGCACTGGCTGCCCCAGCCGACGATGCCCTTCGACAGCAGGTAGCGGATACAGTCGGGCGTGGGGCCGGGGGAATGCGGGCCGGTCTCGTCCGCATTGAGGAAGGCCGTCTCGTCGCCTGCGCGCGGGTCCCAGTCGGTGCGCATCACGACCCAGTCGCCCTGGCCGATTTCGCCATGGTCGGCCTCCCACGCCTTCACGTGTTCGGCGGTGAGCAGGAAATCGGGGTTCTCTGCGGTTTCGGCCGCGCAGTCGATGACGTTCACCGGCGCGATAAGGCGCTGCACGTCGAGCGTATCGGTGAAGCCGTCCGCGTAATCCTTGCCGGTGATCCAGTGGTGCGGCGCGTCGAAATGGGTGCCGGAATGCTCACCCAGTTTCAGCCAGTTCCAGGCGAAGAACGGGCCGTCGGCATCGTATTCGGAGATCTTGTGGATCTCCACCTTGGGTGTGTTCTTCGCGAAATCGGGCGGAAGTTGCAGGATCGGCGTGTCCGGCCCCAGCGTGCCGGAGCAGTCGACGACCTTCACGCCGCCGGAGGCCAGAGCCGCACCGAGCTCCTCAAGTGTCTTGTCGGTCATGTCGTGATCTCCTTGATTGGTAACGAGGGCCAGCGCGCGGATGGGGCTGCCGGTGCCGCGTTCGATTTTCAGCGGGCTCGCGATCAGCACCGCCCCCTTCGGCGGCAGCGCGTCGAGGGCGGCGAGGCTGGCCAGCCCAAAGCAGTTGTCGCGGTGCAGGTGGTTGTGCGCGGGGTAGGGGGGCGAGAACTTGCCGGCCATCCCTGCGTCGGTGCCAATGCACTGGCTGCCCCAGCCGACGATGCCCTTCGACAGCAGGTAGTCGATGCACTGCGCTGTGGGCCCGGGACTGTGGGAGCCGTCCTCCATCTGGTCGGGATCGTCGTTGAGGAACGCCTCCTCGTCATCGGCGCGGGCGTCCCAGTCGGAGCGCATCACGACCCATTCGCCGGGCCCGATCTCCCCGTGCTGGGCTTCCCAATCCCTGACGTGATGGACGTCGAGCAGGAAGTCGGGGTCGGCGGCGCATTCGGCCGCGCAGTCGATAACGTTCACCGGCGCGATCAGCCGCTGGACGTCCAGCGTGTCGGTGTAGCCGTCGGGGAAATCCTTTCCGGAGAGCCAGTGATGCGGGGCATCGAAGTGGGTGCCGGAATGCTCGCCGAGCTTGAGCCAGTTCCAGGCGAAGAACGGGCCGTCGTCGTCGTACTCGGAAATCCGGTGGATCTCGACCTTGGGCGTGTCGACCGCGAACCCCTCGGGCAGGCGCAGGATCGGCGTGTCGGGCCCGAGCGGTGCGGTGCAGTCGGCGACCCGCACGGTGCCGTGTGCCAGCCCCTGCGCGAGGCGCGCGAGGATCGCCATCGGGTCCGTGTCGGGCGCGCGGGGTTCGGGCTGGCGTCCGGCAAAGCGCCAGCGGCGACGCCCCATCGTTCGCGCGGCGATGTCGAAGGCGTGCTCGACCTCATCCGCTTCGGTCAACACACCGGGCGACATCCGCAGGATCGCGTCGCGGAAGTCGACGGATATGCCCTCGACCCCTAGTGCGCCGACGACCGCGCCGGCCTCGGCCTTGCTGGGCATCCGCATCATCACCGATCCGCCGCGCTTGTCAGCCTCCCGCGGGCTGAGAAGCGGCAAGTCCAGCCCGTCCGCCCGGGCGATGATCCGGTCCACCAGCGCGCGATTGTGGTGCACCATCTCCGCGCGGTCCTGCCGGGCATGCCATTTCAGCGCGGGAACGGAGGCGATGGCGGCCATCGACGCGGGCGTGCCGCTGTCGAAGCGGCGAATGTCGGGGGCGTAGTCGAACTTGTCCAGCGCCCAGGAGAACGGGTTGTTCTGGGAGAACCAGCCGCGCAGCTCCGGCCGGAAGTCGGGGATCAGGGGCTTGTCGACATAGATCATGCCCGCCCCCGGCGTGCCGCACATCCACTTGAGGCTGGTCGAGACGGCGAAATCGATCCGCGGGGCCATGACGTCGAACGGGATCAGCCCGGCGGCTTGCGTCACGTCGACGCCGATCATGCTGCCCATCTCGCGCCCATGCGCCACCAGCCGATCGAGGTCGCAACGGTAGGAGGCGGTGGAGGTCACCCAGGTGATCAGCGCCAGCCCCACGTCCTCCCCCCAGGCGGCGATGAAATCGTCATCCTCGACCCAGGTGGCACCCTCGCGCTTCGGCACGGTGTGGAGCGTGTAGCCGAGGCGCGGCGCGAGGCCGGTGAGCAGGAAGTGGACGGAGGGAAAGCAGTCCTCTGCGATCAGCAGGCGCTTGCCCTTCAGCCGGTCCGGGGGCATCGCGGTGACCACGGCGTGCACCCCTTGCGTGACGCTGTCGCAGGTGGTGAGGGAGCCTTTCACCGCGCCGATGATGTGACGCCAGTAGTCGATGAAGTCCTGCCGCTTGCGCAGCATGTAGCCCCACTGCCGATCATTGGGCGTGCCGTAGATTTCCGCGAATTCGGCCATGGCCTGCGCCAGGTCCTCCTCCTTGCCCGGGTACATGCCGATGGAGTGGTAGAGGAAATAGCCTTCGGGCCGTTCGGGGGTGTTGCGAACATCCGTCATGCGCGGTCCTTTTCGCGACGTTCATAGGGCAGCTCCGGTGATTTCTCGGGCAGCAGCCCCGACCGGAAGCGTTGCAGCACGACCTGCAGGAGCAGGCCGACCAGCAGCATCCGGATGTAGGACGACCGCGTGATCCAGTCGGGCGGCAGGCGGTTGGAGAAGATCTCGGTCGCCGACCACAGGAGCCAGATTGCCAGCCCGCCGAGGATCGCGCCGCGGTTGTTGCCGGACCCGCCCGCCATCAGCATGACCCAGACGAGGAAGGTGACCAGCAGCGGTTCGGTGGCCGAGGGTGACAGAAACTTGAAGTAATGCGCTGAAAGCCCACCCGCGATGCCCATGATCGCCGCGCCCATGGTGAAGGCCTGGCGGCGGAAGCGCTCCACGTCCTTTCCGGCGGCGCGGGCGGAGGCCTCGTTGTCGCGGATCGCGCGCATCGCCCGGCCCCAGGGGCTCAGGTGCAGGCGCTGGGCGAAGATGTAGACGCCGATCACGATGGTCCAGACGACGGTAAGGAAGACCAGATCGGCGCCGCGCCCCTGCACGAAATCGTCGAAGGGGCGCGGGATGCCGGAAATGCCGAGGCTGCCATTGGTGAGCCATTGCTCGTTGACGATGATCAGCCGCAGGATTTCGGCGATGCCGATGGAGGCCATGGCGAGGTAGTCGCTTTTCAGCCGCACGCAGATCCGCGCCACCGCCCAGCCGACGCAGCCCGCGACCAGAGCCGCCCCGAGCAGCCCCAGCGGGATCGGCAGCCCGAAGCCGCCCACATGCTTGTCGGTCGCGTCGGTGGTGAGCAGGGCGGAGGTGTAGGCGCCGACGGCGAAGAAACCCGCGATGCCGGCGTTGAAGAGCCCGCCCATGCCCCACTGGATGTTGAGCGCGAGACAGAGGATCGCATAGATCCCCCCCGCGATCAGGATGCTGACGCCGTAGTAGAGGAGGCCGGTCAGTTCCATGCCAACCCTCTTGTGCCTGGTTGTTCGAAGCGTGGAGGGCAGCGCTCGCCCGAGAGGGGCGCGAGAGCGCCCGCGTCGTGCGTATGCACGCCTTTCGGCGTGACATGGACGGGCGGGCGCTGCCCGGTGGTTCCCTCCGGGCGGGATGGCTGCGACGCAAGCGTTACAATCGCATGGCGCGTGACGGGGCAGGACATCACAACAACCTCCCCTTGAACAATCCCTGGGGGCGGAAGATCAACAGCGTGACCATGATCGCGAAGGCGACGCCGGACTTGTAGGAGGGTGGCACCAGCGCCTCCTGCCCGATCCAGGGGTAGGTCGCCAGTTCTTCGGCCAGCCCGATTATCAGCCCGCCGGCCATGGCACCCAGCGGCTTGCCGATGCCGCCCAGGATCGCGGCGGCGAACATCGACAGCAAGAGGTTCCAGCCGAGGTTGGGGTGCATACTGGTGTCCATGCCCGCGAAAACCCCCGCGGTGGCGGCGAGCGCCGCGCCGATGATCCAGGTCCAGCGGATCACGCGTTCGGTATCGAGCCCGGCGACGGCGGCCAGTTCGGGCTCGTCCGACACCGCGCGCATCGACCGGCCCATCTGCGAACGGCTGAGGAACAGATGCAGGGCGAGGGCGATTCCGGCGGTCATCAGGATCACCTGCGCATGCAGCGAGGCGATGCGGAAGGTGTCGAACAGCACCAGCGGCGGGCGGATGCCGGAGATGAAGACGGCGTTGCCGGAACTCCAGAAAAGCTGCACCAGCGCGCGAAAGATCAGCGCAACGCCGAAGGAGGCGATGACGGTGTAGATGGTGGGCAGATCGCGCAGCGGACGGTAGAAGAACCGGTCCACCGCCAGCGCCGCCATGATGGCGAGCGCGATGCCGAACGGCAGGAGCAGCAGCGGGTGCAGCGGCAGCAGCCAGACCGCGGTCAGCGTGCCGTAGCCGCCGACCGTCATCAGGTCGCCATGGGCGAAATGTGCGAACCGCAGGATGCCGAAGATCATCGAGATGCCGACGGCCCCCAGCCCGTAGACGCTGCCGATGGTCAGTCCGGGCACGAGGTAGAGATTGATGAAGGTGACAAGCTCGGTCACGCCGGCGCCCCCCCGAGAAAGGACCGCCGCACGTCGTCATTGGCCAGCAGCGCCGCGCCGGTGCCGGAGACATAGTTGCGCCCGGCCACCAGAACGTGCCCGGTATCGGCGATGCGCAGCGCCTGGCGCGCGTTCTGTTCCACCATCAGGATGGTCACGCCGCTTGCCCTGATGTCGAGCAGCAGGTCGAAGATCTTCTCCAGATAGGCCGGCGACAGCCCCGCCGTGGGCTCATCCAGCAGAAGCAGGTCCGGCGCGCTCATCAGCGCGCGGCCCATGGCCACCATCTGCCGTTGCCCGCCGGAAAGCTCGCCCGCGGTCTGGCGCAGCTTGGCCGCGAGATCGGGAAAGAGTGTCAGCACGCGGTCGCGCAGCGTGGTCTTGTTGTCGGGCGGATGCGCATAGGTGCCGATGTCGAGGTTTTCCGCCACCGTCAGCGTGGGAAAGACGTTGCGGGACTGGGGCACGGCGGCGATGCCCAGGGGAACCAGGTCGGGCGTCCTGAGCGTGCCGATGTCGCGGCCGCGAAAGCGGATTGTGCCGGAAAGACGTCGGGTCAGGGCAAAGATCGTCTTCAGCAGGGTCGACTTGCCTGCGCCATTGGGGCCCAGGATGACGGCGATCTCGTGCTCGGCCAGCGACAGGTCGATATCCTCGATCACCGGAACGCCGCCATAGCCGGCGCTGAGCTGCTCGACTTGCAGAAGCGCGGTCATGGGCCCGCCTCCAACTGCGCCTCGTACTTGCCGCCGCCGAAATAGGCCTCGATCACGCGCTCGTCGGCCTCCACCTGCTCCACCGGGCCGCGCATCAGCACTTCGCCCTGGACCAGCACGATCGCGTCGTCGCAAAGGCTGCGGACATAGCCCAGGTCGTGTTCGATGAGGCAGAAGGTCAGCCCGCGGTCGCGGTTCAGCAGGCGTATCTTCTCGGCGATCTTGGCCAGAAGCGTGCGGTTGATGCCCGCGCCGATCTCGTCCAGCAGGACGACGCGTGGTTCTCGCATCAACGCGCGGCCAAGCTCCAGCAGCTTCTTCTGCCCGCCCGACAGGTTTCCGGCCCGTTCATCCGCCACATGGGCGATCTCGAGGAAGTCCATCATGTCCCAGGCCGCGTCGAAGGCCGCGCGTTCCTCTGCTGCGAAACGCGCGCGGCGGAAAACGACGTTGAGGATGTTTTCCCCCTGCGGCATCGCGGCGGCGGCCATCAGGTTTTCCAGCACGGTGAGACGCGCGAATTCCTGCGGGATCTGGAAGGTGCGCGCGAGCCCCATCTGCGCCCGCCGATGGGGCGGCAACCGGGTGATCTCGTTCCCGTCGAGGAAGATCCGGCCGCTGTCCAGCGCGACATGGCCCGCGATGGCGTTGAACATCGTGGTCTTGCCCGCGCCGTTCGGGCCAATCAGCCCGGTTATGCGGCCGCCCGGAATTTCGAAGCTGACATCCCGCACGGCCTGCAATCCGCCAAAGCTGACGCTGGCGTTCTCGACCTTGATCATCGCCTGTCTCCGGTTGCGCCGTGCGGGATCCGCCCCGAGGAACGGGTCCCGCATGTGGTGCGCTTCAGTCCACGATCGCGGTGCGGGTGTAGCCGTCGCCCTCGACCACGAACTTGCCGATCACGCCGGCCACGTCGCCGTTCTCGTCGAAATCGTAGGTGCCGCCGGCGCCGTCATAGTCGATGTCCTGACCGTCCGCGATGAGTTGCACGGCCTTCTCCCATTCGCCTGGCCCGACCTTCTCGCCCGGGGCGGAGGCCACCTCGCGCAGTGCCGCCGCCATGGCCGCGCGGTCGGTGGAACCCGCCTTGGCGACCGCCAGCAGGGCCAGGAAGGTGGCGTCGTAGGTTTGGTCGACAAAGGGCTTGTCCGCGCCTTCGCCGAATTCGGCGTTGTAGAGGTCGTGCAGCGTCTGCTGCGCGGGGTTGTCCGCGGGCGAGGTCGGCGAGGAAAAGAACGAGGTCGCCAGCGCCTCGGCCCCGACATCGGCGATCAGCGCCTCGTCGCGCAGCCCGTCCGTCCCGATGAACCTGGTGAAGAGACCGCCCTCGACCGATTGCCGCACGATCTTGGCGCCGCTGTCGCCGGCATAGGCGATCACCACCAGCGCGTCGCCGCCGGCACGGGCCAGGGTGGCCAGTTCGGAGCGATAGCTATCTTTTTTCTCCTCGTGCTTCACTTCCGCCGTGATCTCTCCGCCGGCCGCCTTGTAGGCCTCGATGAAGGTGCTGCCGATGCCCACGCCGTAGTCGTTGTTGACGTAGGTCACCGCGACCTTGCCGAGACCTTCGTTCAGCACCATGCGGGCCAGAACCTCGCCCTGGTAGTTGTCCGAGGGCACGATGCGGTAGACGAGGTCGTTGTCCTTCATGTCCGTCATCGCGGGCGAGGTCGCGGTGGGCGAGATCTGCACGACGCCCGCCGGAATCGCTGCCGCCTCCGCCGCGGCGATGGTGGTGCCGGACATCAGCGCGCCCATCAGGATCGGCACGTTTTCGACGTTGATGAGCTTGCCCGCGGCGTCCACCGCACCCTGCGCCGAACCGGTGGTGTCGCCATAGACCGCGACCGCCTCGCCGCCCAGCAGGCCGCCCTGCTCGTTGACATGCTTGAAGGCGAGATTGGCCGCATTCTGCAGCGGCGGGATGAAGCTCGCGATGGGGCCGGTGATGTCCATCAGGATCCCGACCTTGGTGTCGGCCTGCGCGGCAACGGCGGCGCAGGTCAGCGCCGTCGCGGCCATGAGTCTGGCTAGAGGTTTCATGGAAGTCTCCCTGTGTGTCGGCCGCATTCATTGATTGCGAGCGGCCCTGGTGATCGCGATCTCTGTCGCTGTTACCTGGAACGCTAGGTAATTTTATATGCAAATGCAAATAAATTTCGGACAATCTGTCGCGGGCCGGGCGCCGATCAGGACCGGTGAACACGGAGTTTCCCGCGCAACCGTTTCGAGTCGATCGGAGGGTGCAGACAGGACCGCGCGGCCACAGCGGGCGACACCGGTCGATTGGCGAGATGGCGCGAGACGATCTCGGTTGGCGGAACGCAGGCGATGGGCCGGATTTCCACCGTAAGGGAGGCGCCTCTTCCGTCTCCTGTCGCTGCAGGCGTTGACAGCCCGGACCGGCGAGACGACAGTTTGGATGAACCGCCGTGACGATCCGCATCCCGCAAGCCGGGGCCGAAGCAGAGGAGACTGCCATGTTCAGTTCAGGAAGACCTTCACGCGCCATCGCCGGCGCAATTGCCATCTGCGCTACCTTCGCCGCCGCGGGAGCGATGGCCCAGACGCAGGTGTCCATCGGATTCCAGCAGGAACCCACGACACTCGACCCGACCAGCGACGCGACCGCCGCGATCGACGGAATCATCACCCACAACGTCATGGAATCCCTCACCATCGCGAACGAAAGCGGCGAGGTGCAGCCGGCGCTCGCGACAAGCTGGACGATCTCCGACGACGGGCTGACCTATACCTTTTCGCTGGCGCAGGGCGTGACTTTCCACGATGGTACCGCGTTCGACGCCGAGGACGTGAAGTTCAGCTTCGACCGGGCGATGGCGGAGGACAGCGAGAACCCGACCAAGGGCATCTTTGCCCCCATCGAAAGCGTCACGGTCGTCGACCCGCACACCGTGGAGATGACGCTCAAGAACAAGGACGCGTTCTTCCTGTTCAACATCTCGCGGGGCGACGCCTCCATCGTCGCGCCGGAATCGGTGGATACCAACAAGACCGATCCCGTCGGCACCGGTGCATTCAAATTCGACAGCTGGACCCGCGGCGACAGGCTGACGCTGGTGAAAAACCCCGATCATCGCAACGCCGCGAACGTGGCGATGGACCGGGTCGTGTTCCGCTTCATCTCCGACCCGGCGGCGGCGAGTGCCGCACTCATGGCCGGCGAACTCGACGCCTTCCCCGGCTTCCCCGCACCAGAGCTTCTGCCGCAGTTCGAGTCCGATCCCCGCTTCGACGTGGTGGTGGGCAGCACCGAAGGCGAGGTGATCCTGGCCATGAACAATGCCAAGCCGCCCTTCGACAACGTGGAGGTCCGGCGCGCGATCAGCACCGCGATCGACCGGGCGGAGATCATCGACGGCGCGATGTACGGCCGCGCCACGCCGATCGGCAGCTTCTACCCGCCGCACGGGCCTGCCTATGTCGACCTGCTGAACGCCTACCCGCATGACAGCGCCAAGGCGAAGGAGATGTTCGAGGCCGCGGGCGTCGCCGGCGCCACCATGACCCTGCGGGTGCCGCCGTTCCCCTATGCCACCCGCTCGGCGGAGATCATCCAGGCGCAACTGGCCGAGGCCGGCATCGACGCGAAGGTGGAGAATGTCGAATGGGGCTTCTGGCTCGACGAGATCTACAAGAAGCAGAACTACGACATGACCATCATCGCGCATACCAGCCCCAACGACATGGGCAATTTCGCGCGCGGCAAGGACTACTTCTACGGTTTCGAGGATCCGGCCTTCACCGATCTCTGGACCCGGATCAGCACGGAGGCGGAAGAGGCCAAGCGCGCCGATCTGCTCAAGGAAGGCCAGACCTACCTGACCGAGAATGCGATTCACGGCTTCCTGTTCCAGCTTCCGCAGCTCGGCGTCTACAAGAAGGAGTTGCAGGGATACTGGACCTCCTCGCCGGTGCTCTACGAGCCGCTTTCGAGCCTGTCCTGGGCGAACTGAGGGAGCGTTCGGCCGGAACCGGAAGGTCCGCGCCAGGGGCCGGCCGACGGCGCGCAGCGCCGCCGGCCCAGCGGCGGCCCGTCCCCCGGGCTGCCGCTCTGTCGACGCCAGCGCGGAGCGGAGGCATTCCATGTCCATGGCTGCCATGAACCACTTTAGCGGCAAGATCGCGGCGGCACCCCACGGGCCGCCGCTGCGCCACTGCCGGTGTGGCCTGTGCGTCTGGCGGAAGCAGGGGTGTTGGCCATGAGCTATTTCATCGCCCGCCGGGTCGCCGGGTTCCTGCTGACCCTTTTTACCGTCTCGGTGATCGTTTTTGCGGTCATGAACGTGCTGCCGGGCGATCCGGCATTGACCATTCTGGGCATCGAGTCGACCGAGGAGGCGCGGGCGGCGCTGCGCGAACGGCTGGGGCTCGATGCGCCGGTCTGGCAGCGGTACATCGCATGGGTCGGCGGGGCACTGACGGGCGATTTCGGGGTCAGCTATTCCTTTGGTGTGCCGGTCGCGGGGCTGATCGGGGAGCGTTTGCCGCTCACCCTGTCGCTGGCGGTCTGCGGCATGCTGGTCACGGTCGCGCTGGCCCTGACACTCGGTATCGCGGCGGTGGCGCGGCACGGGCGCGGTGGCGACTGGGCCATCATGCTGCTCAGCCAGTTGGGCATCGCGGTGCCGGCCTTCTGGCTGTCGATGCTTCTGGTGCTGCTCTTTGCGGTGAAGCTGCGGTGGCTTCCGCCCGGCGGCTTTCCGGGCTGGGGCGACCCACTGGCGGCGCTCCGCTCGCTCATTCTGCCCACGGTGGCGCTGGCGCTGGTGCAATCGGCCGTGCTGGCCCGCGTCACCCGGTCGGCCGCGCTGGAGGTCATGCGGCTGGACTTCGTGCGCACGGCACGGGCCACCGGTTTCGGGCCACGCTACGTGCTCTGGCGGCACGTGCTGCCCAATGCCCTGGTGCCCATCGTCACCATCGTGGGGCTCCAGTTCGCAGCGCTGGTCACTGGCACCATCGTGATCGAGAACGTGTTCTACCTGCCCGGACTGGGGCGGCTTCTGTTCCAGTCCATCGCCAATCGCGACCTGATCACGGTGCAGGCGTTGGTGATGCTTTTTGCCGCCTTCGTGGTCACGGCGAATTTCCTCGTCGACATCGCCTATGTCGTGATCGACCCTCGGTTGAGGGAGGCGCGGGCATGAGGCGCCGGTGGCCGCCCAACGTGATCCTTGGCGCGGTGCTCGTGAGCGTCGTTCTGGGTGCGGCGCTCCTTTCGACCGTCTGGACCCCGCATCCCCATGCCGTGCTTGATGTGACCGGCAAATTCGCAGGCCCCAGCGCCGAGCATTGGCTGGGCACCGATCACCTGGGCCGGGACCTGGTGTCGCAACTGATGGTTGCGGCGGGCAATTCGATGCGGGTGGCCGTACTGGCGGTGGTCATCGGCTGCACCATCGGCACGTCGCTGGGGCTGCTGGCGGCCGCGCGCGGCGGCTGGACGGAGGAAGCGATCATGCGGATCTGCGACCTCGGATTCGCTTTCCCCGCACTTCTCTTCGCGATCATGCTCGCGGCCGCCTTCGGGCCGTCGCTGACCATGGTCATCGTCGCGATCTCCTTCATCAACATCCCGATCTTCGCCCGCGTCTCGCGCGCCGCAGCGAACCAGGTCTGGCGGCGCGAGTACGTGTTTGCAGCGCGCGCCGCCGGCATGGGCACCTTCGCCATCTCGCGCGATCACATCCTGCCCAACATCGCCGCGCCGGTGATCGTGCAGGCCACCATCGAGTTCGCCGTCGCCATCCTGACCGAGGCCGCGCTTTCCTATCTGGGTCTCGGCGCGCAGCCGCCCGCGCCGTCCTGGGGCCGGATGCTGGCGGAGGCGCAGACGCTCATGTACCTCGCACCACAGCTCGCGATCTGGCCGGGGCTCTGCATCTTTGCCGCCGTGCTGGGCTTCGGCCTTTTGGGCGACGGTCTGCGCGACATCACCGACCCGCGACTGACGCAGGAGCGGCGGGCATGACTGCGGCGCCGGTGTTCGAGGTCGAAGGGCTTTCCATCGACAGTGCCGCCGGGCCGATCCTGCGCGAGGTGAGCCTGACCGTGCGGCCCGGGGAGCGGCTGGGCGTGGTCGGCGAATCCGGGTCCGGAAAGACGCTGCTCGCGCTGTCGATGATGGGGATGGTGCCCGACGGGCTCGCGCTTTCGGGCGCGATCCGGGTGGACGGGCAGGATGTCACCGGGATGCCGGACGCGGTCTGGCGCGGGCTGCGCGCCCGGCGCATGGCGATGATCTTTCAGGAGCCGATGGCCGCGCTGAACCCGCTCGCCCGCGTGGGCGACACCGTGGCCGAACCCCTGGTGCGCCATCTCGGCGTTTCGCGGAAGGCGGCGTTGGTCCGCGCGCTGGAGCTGTTCGTCGAGACCGGTATCCACGATCCCGAACGTCGGCTCGCGCAATACCCGCACCAACTTTCGGGCGGTCAGCGGCAGCGCGTCCTGATCGCGCTGGCGCTGGCCTGCGACCCGGATCTGCTGATCGCGGACGAACCCACCACAGCGCTCGACGCGAATGTCGCGCTGCGGATCACCGACCTTCTGGTGCGGCTCTCGCGGGAACGCGAAATGGCGCTGGTGTTCATCAGCCACGACCTCGCCGCCGTCAGTCGCACCACCGAAGAGCTGATCGTCATGTATGGCGGCGATATCGTGGAGCGGGGCCGGACCGCGCGGCTGCTGAGCGCGCCCGCGCACCCCTACACGTCCGGCCTGCTCGCCGCCCGGCCATCGCTCGTGACCGGGCGCAGGCGGCGGCTGCCGACGATCCCGGGCACGGTTCCCCCGCCCGCCGACCTGCCGAGGGGCTGCCGCTTCTCGGGCCGCTGCGGCGCGGAGTTCGCGCCCTGTGCCGGGCAGCGTCCCCGCATGTCCGCGACCCAGGGCGGCGGGAACGCGGCCTGCCACCTGCTCGGGACTCCATCGTCCGGGGATGTGGCCCCGTGAGCCCCTTGCTCTGTGTCGAGAATGTGACGCGCCGCTACCTGCTCCCGCGCAGGTCGCTGTTCCAGCCCGCGCCCGTGCTGACGGCGGTGAACGATGTATCCTTCACCCTGGAGAGGGGGCGGACGCTGGGCATCGTCGGAGAAAGCGGGTCCGGCAAGTCGACCATCGCCCGCATGGTCATGGCGTTCGAAAAACCGGATGCGGGCCGCGTCATCTTCGACGGGGCGGACATCCACCAGCTCGATGCGGCCGCGCTGCGGCTGACCCGGCGCGGGTTCCAGATGGTGTTCCAGGACCCCTTCGGCTCGCTCGACCAGCGCCGCCGCGTGGGGTGGTCCATCGCCGAACCGCTGCGCGCGCAGGGCATCCCGGGGGACCACGACACGGTCGTGGCCGGGGCGCTGGACCAGGTCGGCCTGCGTCCGGAACACGCCGACCGCTACCCGCACGAGTTTTCCGGCGGCCAGCGCCAGCGGATCGCCATCGCGCGCGCCATCGTCACGCGGCCCGCGCTGCTGGTGGCCGACGAGGCTGTCTCCGCGCTCGATGTCTCGGTGCAGGCACAGATCCTGAACCTGCTCATGGACCTGCAGGAAGAACTGGGCCTCGCCATGCTCTTCATCAGCCACGACCTTGCCGTCGTCTCCAGCATTTGCGACGACATACTGGTGATGCAGGGTGGCCGGACGGTCGAGAGAGGCACCGCACGCGATGTCCTGACCGCGCCGCGCCACGACTACACCCGGACGTTGCTGGCGGCGGCCAGCCTGCAGGAGTGATCCATTGACCCGTTTCATACACCTGACCGACCTCCACCTGTCCGCCTCGCCACAGGATGACCCTCACCTCTACACCGACACGGCTCCGCGGCTGGCACATGTGACCGAGGTGATCGCGCGGCTCGACCCTGCGCCCGACTTCGTCGCCATCACCGGCGATCTGACAAACCGGGGGGACGCCGAAAGCTATGCCCTGCTGGAACGTGCCCTGGACGCTTTCGAGGTGCCGCTGATCCTCGCGATGGGCAACCACGATGTCCGCGGGACGTTCAGGGACCGGTTCCATCGCGACGCCCCGGACCCGGATGCGCCCTATTTCCATCACGCACGGCTCGGCGATCTGCATGTCATCACGCTCGACAGTCTCGTGCCGGGGCGTATCGGCGGGGCGATCGGGCCGGAGCAGTTCGACATGCTGGCCGGGGCGCTGTCCGAACACCCCGATTGCCGCAAGCTGATCCTCTGCCACCACCCGCCGCATTCGGGGCGCGCGGACCTGCTCGAATGGGAGAGCCTGCCGGCGGCGGACAGTGCCCGGCTGGCGGAGATGCTGGCGGGGCACGACGTGGTGGGTATTCTCAGCGGACATGTCCATGCCGACCGTGTCCTGCACTGGAACGGCATTCCGGTCGTGATCTCGACCGGGCTGCACAACACGCTCAACCCGATCGAATTTCCTGTCGCCATTGTCGAGGACGGGGCGGGCTTCGCGATCTGCGACCTCCACCCGACCGGTCTCGACGTCATCTTCGTTCCGGTGGCACCCCCTCGGGCGGAGCTGGGCCGGATCGGGCGCGACACGGTC
>CBDUPF010000049.1:0-17241 GCA_965369035.1 uncultured Aliishimia sp. | reverse complement strand
CCGCGCGGCCTCAAGCGCCGCGACGCATTCGACGACCTCGAAGCGGTTCGCGGGCACCAGCAGCGCCTTTGACGGCGCGTTGTAGCGGTGATTGGCGCGCCCGATGCGCTGAATCAGGCGCTTGACGTTCTTCGGCGCCCCGATCTGGATCACGAGGTCCACGTCGCCCCAGTCGATGCCCAGATCAAGCGAACCGGTGCAGACGAGCGCGCGCAGCTCGCCCCGCACCATCGCCTGCTCGACCCGCTCGCGCTGCGCCCGGTCGAGCGAGCCATGATGGATGCCGATGGGCAGCCCTTCGTCGTTGGCGAGCCAGAGGTTGTGAAAGAAGATCTCCGCCTGCGCGCGCGTGTTGTGAAAGATCAGCGTCGTGCGGTGGCGCCGCACCTGCTCCAGCACTGCCGGGATGGCGTATGCCGCCCCGCCGCCGGCCCAGGGGGGGGCCTGCTCCGTCTCCAGCATGGCGATGTCCGGTGGCGGGCCGGGGTCGGCGGTCAGGATCTCGCACGGGTCGGGGTGGCGGGCGAGCAGCCGCGCGATGGCCGCGGGGTCCTCCACCGTGGCCGACAGCCCGACACGCCGCAGCCCGGGGCGCAGGCGCTGCAGCCGCGCGAGGGCGAGAAAGAGCTGATCCCCGCGCTTGCTTTCGGCCAGGGCGTGGATCTCATCGACCACCACGCGCTCCAGCCCCGCGAACATCCGCGGCGCATCCTCGTAGGAGGTGAGCAGCGCCAGGCTTTCGGGCGTGGTGAGCAGGATATGCGGCGGGTCGGCGCGCTGGCGCTTCTTCTGCGTGGCCGACGTGTCGCCGGTGCGATCCTCGATCCGGATCGGCAGGCCCATCTCCTCCACCGGGCGGCGGAGGTTGCGCTTGATGTCCGCCGCCAGCGCCTTCAGCGGCGAGACGTAGAGCGTGTGCAGCCCCGTGTGCTCGCCCCCTGCCAGCTCCGCCAGCGTCGGCAGGAACCCCGCCATCGTCTTGCCCCCGCCGGTGGGCGCGATCAGCAACAGCGCGGGTGAGCCCGACCGGTCGACCATCGCCTGCTGATGGGGATGGATCTGCCAGCCCTGGGCGGTGAACCAGTCGGTGATGAGGCCGGGAATGTGCATGGCACAGAGCTAGCGCGCGATCCGTGCCATGAACAGGGTGCGCGGTCAGCCGCGGCGGCGACGCCCCATCAGGCCCAACCCGGCGAGCCCGGCCAGAAGCAGCGGCAAGCCGGCAGGCAGCGGCACCACGCTCGCGGTTCCGAAATCCCACGTCGTGGTCGTGCCATTGATGGAGAGTGAGACGTTGTCGAAGGGGTCACATTCCTCCCGCTTTCTGCGGGAAACAGTCGGTCAGTTGACGATGAATTCGTCCTTGACGAACATGTTCAACCAGGCGCGTTCGATGAGGTCCGGGCGCATCTGGTAGGGGATGCCTTCGAAGTCGCAGATCGCCTTGATCTGATCGATCAGGAAGTTCGGCTGGTAGTTGGCAAACACGTTGTCGATCGTCGGGTACTTTTCCTCCAGCAGGTAGAGCAGCGAGGGCTCGTCCAGCGGCACGCCCTTGCGGCGCGCGACCATCGCGAAGATCTTCAGGAAGTTTTCCTGGCTCGGGCCGTCGACCTTGATCTTGAAGAAGATCCGGCGCAACGCGGCCTGGTCGAAGATCTCGTTCGGATGGAAGTTGGTCGAGAAGATCACCAGCGTGTCGAAGGGCACTTCGAACTTCTCGCCTGATTGCAGGGCGAGGATGTCCTTGCCCTCTTCCAGCGGCACGATCCAGCGGTTGACCAGCGATTGCGGAGGTTCCGCCTGCCGGCCGAGGTCGTCGACGATGAAGATGCCGCCGGTGGACTTGAGCTGCAACGGCGCCTGGTAGGTGCGCGCCACCGGATTGTAGACCAGGTCGAGCATGTCGAGCGACAGTTCGCCCCCGGTGATGACCGTCGGCCGGTCGCAGCGAACGTATCGCGTGTCGTACCGGTTTCCGGTGCGGCGCAGCGAGTTGGGATCGTCCACCTGCTCTTCGGCCGCGGAATGCACGATCGGGTCGTAGACGGTGATGACCTGCCCCGCGTACTCGATCGCGCGGGGAACATAGATCTTGTCTCCCATCGCGTCGCGAATCCCGTTCGAGATCGAGGATTTGCCGTTGCCCGGAGGGCCGTACATCAGGATCGACCGGCCGGAGGACACGGCCGGGCCCAGGTGATTCAACAGGTCGTCCGGCAGAATCAGGTGCCCCATCGCGCCCACGAGTTGCTCGCGCGTGAGCATGATGTTGCGGATCGACTGGCGATCGACCTGCTCGCGATAGACGGACAGCGGCACGGGCATGGCGCCGTAGTATTCCGACTGCTGAAGCGCATCGAGCGCGCGGGACTTGCCGGTATCGGTCAGCTGGTAGCCCATTTCGTTGCCGGAATTGGCGTTGAGCGTGCCGGTCGCCTCGATCAACTTCTGTTCGCGGCCGATATCCACGAGTTCCTGTGTCACCGGGACCGGCAGGCAAAGTGCGCGGGCGATGTCCGTCACGACGTCGACGTTCTTGCGGAACATCGTCTTGAGAAGGATGTCGCGCATCATGACGGGGGGGATCTTCATGTCCTCCAGCCGACGGGGGGCCGGAGGTGCCATCACGTTGGTCACTTGCATGTTCATCGATTTCGGGCCTGCTCTGCCATTCGGTTACCGTTTACGGACGGGGAGCGACCGGCGTGCCCCCGACGCGTGGGGTGATGGCACAGGATTATGACCCGAATAGGGCACCTAAAATGAGATATATTCCGAGTGTTCCGCCCAGCGACAGGCCCATCGGGAAATCCCAGCCCCGGTCCCAGCTGATCCAGTGCGGGGCGAGGCGGCGCAGGGGCGTGTACTTGGCCAGACGGTGGGTGGCGACCGCGGCCAGCAGGTTGAGCATGAAGAGCACGAGAAGCATGCGCAGATCGCCGAGCGCGACATAAGGTGCGGCGGCGGCCGCGAACTTCGCGTCACCCGCGCCGACGGCCCCTGCGAAATTGAGTGCGATTCCCGCCACCAGGACCGCGGCGAGCTGTGCGAGTCGCCAGAGATAGGCCTCGACGGGCAGCGCGAAAAGGCCGAGCACCAGGAACAGTGCCCCCAGCACCACCACCGCCTGGTTGGTGATGCGCATCTCGCGCAGGTCGGTGAAGGCGGCATAGAAGCAGACGGGCAGGACGAAGGGGAGATAGATCCACGCCTCGACCTGGCCGATGGCCATCACCCGCTCGACACGGTGGCCTCAAGCGCGCGCAGCGCCCGCACCGCGGCCTCGAAATGTTGCGGATGGGTTTCGATCGCTTCGCGCAACAGGCCCTTGCCCGTCTCCACATCGTTTTGCTTGATCGCCGACAGCGCCATGGTGTGCAGCAGATGCGCGCGCTCGGCCTGATCCATTTCGATCACCGGCAGGGTATAGTTGCGCTGTGCCGCGCGGGCGAGAACGAGGTTGTTCTTGGCTGTGAAAAGCTTCGGGTCGCTGCGGATGGCATCGCCGAAAAGCCGCTCGGCCGCTTCGAAATCGCCGCGGGAAAGCTTGGAGTAGCCCCAGTTGTTCATCACGCTGGCCGGCCGGGTCGTGAGCCCGATGGCGGTTTCATAGAAACTGTCGGCCTTGGACCATTCCTGTCTGCTGTCAGCGACCATCGCCTCCAGCCGGTAGCGTTTGAAGCTCTCGTGCGAGGGCGGGATCGAATCGAGCGTCGCTTCGGCGCCGGCCCAGTCCCCGGTGCGGATCTGGGCATCGGCGTATTCCACCCGGTCCTCGTTCGTGGCGCCTTCCATGCCGACGACGCGCTTCCACACCGACACGCCTTCGGTGTTTCGCTTGGCTCGCACCAGCGATTTCGCCAACCCCCTGTGGCCGTCGATCCGCTCGGGATGCTGCTTGGTCACGCGGGCGAAATGGAGCGCGGCCTCGTTCGGGTCGGCGACGGTCAGCATCACGTCGTTCAGGTTGGTCTCGTCGATGACGTTTACGTCCTGGAATGCGCGGTCGACCGCCTGGTCGCCGTTCTCGGCACAGGCGGACAGCTGAAGCGCGCTGCCCAGGCAAATGGTGATCAGGATGTTTCGGCGCATTTATTGCGTCCTTTTGCTGCTCTGGTCGGTGTCGGCTGTTCCGCGGATCAGGTAGTCGCCTGTCCCGCGCCGCACCAGCTTGTAGGGAGTGTCCGCGTCGTCGGCGGGGGTGGAGGGTTCGATCTTCGACTGCGCCAGCCGCAGGTTGTCGCGGATCTCGTCGCTGTCGCCGTTGTCGAGCGCATAGGCCTGGTGGAAGATCGCGGCGGCCTCGCGGACTTCGCCCTTTTCCATCAGGACGACGCCCAGGTTGTTGTAGAGTTCGGGCCACGCCGCCTCTTTCTCAAGCGCGATGCGCAGCAGCCGTTCGGCCTGGTTCAACCGGCCGAGGCCGAGATTCGCGGTCCCCATGCCCAACAGGATTTCCGCATCGGTCTGACCGCGATCCAGCGCCGCGCGCGAGAAGGACTTGAGCGCCAGTTCGTATTCGCCCGCATTGATCAGGCGGTGCCCGACCTCGACGCCGTCCTCTGCCGTGGCAAGCCTGTCGACGCCCGGCGCAAGGACGCTGTCGCCTCCTGGCCCCTGGGTGCAGGCGCCGAGGACCAGCACTGCGAAAAGGGTCAATGCGCGCCGGATCGAACCTGCCGCGAAGGTCATTGTCATGGTGTGCCTGCTCGATTTTTTCGTGCTTTGCGGGAATTCAAACAGGCGACCGGGGTGGACGCAAAGAAAAAACCGCCCGAGCGGGGCGGTTTTCTGGCGACTTGTGGCTTTCGCGACTCGTCTCGGACACAAACCGGCGGCCTGGCACGGGTTTTTCGGGGATTGCCAGGGAAGACGTCCTGGGTCTGCAGCGGTCGGATCAGGCGCGTGACGCCCCTAGTGGCCCATGTTGCCAAGCTGGGTGATGCCGTGCACCGACGGCCCGACCAGAATCACCAGCAGCGGTGGCACGGTCAGCATCATCGTGGCGAGCGTCATCTTGGTCGGCAGCTTGTTGGCGGCTTCCTCCGCCCGCATCACGCGCTTGTCGCGCATCTCGGAGGCATAGACGCGCAGCGCATCGGAGATCGACGTGCCGAAGCTCGCCGATTGCACCAGCACCGTCACGAAGGAGGACACGTCCGATACCCCGCAGCGTTCGCCCATGTCCTGCAGGACCGTGGTCTTGTCCTTGCCCGCCTTCATCTCGTAGCTGACAATGTCATACTCGTCCGCCAGCGGCGCGCAGGATGACCGCAGCTCCTTCGCAACGCGGGTGATCGCCTGGTCGAGCGACTGGCCCGCCTCCACGCAGACCAGCATCATGTCGAGGCTGTCGGGGAAGCCATCCGTAATCTGTTCCTTGCGTTCCGCCACGCGCTTGGTCACCCAGTATTTCGGAAGATAGTACCCCACCATCCCGGGACCGAGAGCGTACATGACCGTCTTCTTGGTGCCGACATCGACCGGATCGCCAAGAAAGAACACCACGTAGACGACGCCGGCGACGAGCCCCAGAATGCCCAGCACGAACTGTGCGGCGTGAAAGAACAGCACCGCATCCTTCGACAGGTACCCCGCCTGCCGCATCGTCAGCTGCATCTTGGACAGCGTTGCGACATCCTCCGGTTCGAGGAACTTGGAGAACCGTTCGAGCTGTTCGTTGCGGCCGTTCTGGCGGAGGCGTTCCTTCTGGGTGCCTGCCGCGTCCTGTATCGCGTTCGATTTCTTGAGCTTGTCGAACGGATCTTCGGGCCGCGACAGCATCATCGCGAGGGCGACCCCGACGATGACCAGCCCCAGCACGCCCACGATGATGATCGGGCCGAGAGGTCCCAGGATGCCGATCACGGCCTCGTTCAACGGTTGCAGGAATTCCATCGCGGGATCCTCGTCACACTTTGATGTTCGTCAGCACGCGCATCACGTAAAGGTTCAGCGCCAGCATGATGCCCACGAAGAAGCAGGCCGGGATGAAGAGCGCGTGGTTGCGCACCTCGTCGTAATAGTTCGGGTCGGAGACGTTGATGACGATCAGCGCGACGATCGGGAATCCCGACAGGAACTTGCCGGACCATTGTGCCTCTGCGGTGATCGCCTTCACGCGCCGGAAAAGGCGGAACCGGGCGCGGATGACCTTGGAGAGACCGGCGAGGATTTCGGCCAGGTTGCCGCCCGACTGCTGCTGGATCGTCACGGCGACGGCGAGAAATCGCAGGTCCTGCACGTCGAGCCGTTCGGCCATGTCCTTGAGCGCTTCGCCGATATCGCGGCCATAGGCGTTTTCATCGGAGATGACGCCGAATTCGGAGGCGAGCGGATCGGGAGCCTCCTTCGCCACGATCGAGATCGCCGAGGAGAACGGATGGCCGACCCGCAGGCTGCGCACCATCAGTTCGATCGCGTCAGGCAATTGCTCCTCGATCATCCCCAGGCGTTTCGACGCTTTTTGCGACACCCAGAAATAGACGCCGCCCACACCGATCGCCACCGACATCAGAATGCGCACCTGCGGTTCGGTGGCCGTGGCGATGGTCAGACCCAGGAAGGCAAAGAGGGAGACGCCCGCCATGATCATCATCAACTGCCTGGGCGAAAAGGCGATGGCCGCCTTCTGTGCCTTGTCCGCGAGCAGGGAATAGAGCGGGATCGACCGCGCCTTCATGTGCTGCTGCATCTCCTTGCGGAGCTTTTCCAGCACCTCGTCGCGTGTGCCGCCCTTGTTCAGCATCTCCAGCCGGCGGTTCACCCGGTTGTTGAGGCTGATCGATTTTCCGAACGCGACCAGGTAGAGCCCTTCGACGAGCACCAGCACGCCGATGAAGATCAGCCCGTAGATGATGGGTTCTGCGCTCATGAAGGCGGTATCCTGTTACTTGGTGCTCACGGGGGTGTAGATGCTCGACGGCAGGTCATAGCCCCAAAGACGGAACCGTTCCGAAAAGTGGCTGCGTACGCCGGTCGCGGTGAAATGGCCGATGATCTTGTTGTCGGGCGTCAGCCCCACGCGCTGGAAGCGGAAGATTTCCTGCATGGAGATCACGTCGCCCTCCATCCCGGTGATCTCGGTGATCGAGGTCATGCGGCGGGAGCCGTCCTGCAGACGACTTGCCTGCACGATCAGGTTCACGGCGGAGGCGATCTGGGACCGGACGGCCTTGATCGGCATTTCCATGCCGGCCATCGCGATCATGTTCTCCAGCCGGCTGATCCCGTCGCGGGCGGAGTTCGCGTGGATCGTCGTCATGGAGCCGTCATGGCCGGTATTCATGGCCTGCAGCATGTCGATGACCTCCTCGCCGCGCGTCTCGCCGACGATGATCCGGTCGGGGCGCATCCGCAGCGCGTTCTTGAGACAGTCGCGCGGAGAGACCTCGCCCTTGCCCTCGACATTGGGCGGGCGGCTTTCCATCCGTCCCACATGGGTCTGCTGGAGCTGCAGTTCGGCGGTATCCTCGATCGTCAGGATTCGCTCGGCATTGTCGATGAAGGACGACAGCGCGTTGAGCGTCGTGGTCTTGCCCGAACCGGTACCGCCCGAAACGATGATGTTCAGCCGCGTCGCCACCGCGGCCTGCAGGTACGCGGCCATCTCCTCGGTGAAGGCGCCGAAATTCACCAGGTCGTCGATCCCGAGCTTGTCCTTCTTGAATTTCCGGATCGAGACCAGCGAGCCATCGACCGCGATGGGCGGCACCATCGCGTTGAATCGCGAGCCGTCCTTGAGCCGCGCGTCGACATAGGGATTCGATTCGTCCACCCGCCGGCCCACGGCGGAGACGATCTTGTCGATGATCCGCAGAAGGTGACGTTCGTCCTTGAAGGCGATGTCGGTCAGCTGCAGCTTGCCCTCGCGCTCGACGAAGATCTGGTGCGGGCCGTTCACCAGGATGTCGTTGACCGAGTCGTCCTTCAGCAGGGTTTCGAGCGGGCCCAGGCCCGTGACCTCGTCGAAGAGTTCCTGGTTCAGTTGCAGCCGGTCCTCGCGGTTGAGAACGATGGCCTTTTCTTCCAGAACCTCGCTGGTGATCGCGTTGATCTCGGCCCGCAGGTCCTGTTCGGTCGCGTTTTCCAGCGCGGCGAGGTTGAGGTTGTCGAGCAGGGAGCGGTGCAGCTCCAGCTTGATTTCCGACATCCGTTCGCGGCGCTTGCGTTCCTTGTCGACCGGCGCGGCGCGTGCGGCGGACGCCTGCGCGGGCCGGCGCAACGTGGGCTTGGTGTCTGCCACGGTCGTCTTCTCGGGCCGGACGCTGCTGGGCGGCATCGGCGGCGGAACCGGTTTCGCGGAGGCGCCTGAGGCCGGTTTCTTGTACCTGGAGAACATTCCTTGGTCCTTTCGACACTCAGGCCGCGCGCGCTTCCGCGCTGCGAAGCTCGTGAAGCTGCTGGGCCAATTTGACGATTTCCTTGCGCAGCGGGTTCTTCGCCGCCGACTGGGCCAGGGGCTGCCCGTGGTCGCCCGCTTGCGTCACCGGCTTGCCGCCATCCGGGAGCAGAATGTCGATGGAAATGTCGAGCGTTTCGGCCATGCGCTTGACCCGCGCCTTTGCCGACAGGTCCGTGAACTTGGGCGCGCGGTTCATCACATAGCGCAGCTTCTCGACCGGCAGCTCCTCGGATTGCAGGGCGCGCTTGAACCGAAGCGCGTTCTGGGCGCACCGCATGTCGAGCTCCATCGGGCAGAAATAGACATGCGCCTCGCTCAGCACCGTTTCGCTCCACTGCACGAGGGTCGACGGCATGTCGATGACGACGTAGTCGAAATGTGCCCGCGCCATGTTGATGATCCGCGAGATATCCTCGGGCGTGATCATGTCGAGCGGCAGCATCTCCGACGGCGCGGTCAGCACGCTGATCCTGTCGTCGAAGGTGACCAGCGCCTGGCCAAAGATGTCGTCGTCCATTGATTCGGTGTCCGACAGCATCTCGTAGACGGCGTCGCGCCGCGTGAGATCCAGGAAGGTGGAGATCGACCCGAACTGCATGTCGAAATCGAGAATGCAGACAGAGGGCGCATCGGTCTTGGAGATCGTTGCCAGCTCCCAGGCGAGGTTGACGACCAGGGTGGACGCGCCGACGCCGCCTGCCAGCCCATGCACCGCCAGGACCGCGCCCTGCTTGTCGGACCGCTTGTCGAGCCTGGGCCCTGCCGGACGATCCTTGTCCTGCGCCGGGGCGTGCCGGTTCCGGATGCGCGCGATGGCTTCCCGCAACTCGTTCTCCGGCAACGGGTAGGGCACGAACTCGGCATTCGATTGCCGCATCAGCGTGTGAAGCGTCGGTGGCGTGACGTCCTCGGCGATGAGGATGACGGAAACGTCGCGCGCGACCGCCTGGTTCACGATTTCGGTCAGCATTGCGAGGTTTTTTTCGTCTTCATTGTCGATGGCCAGCGCGATGAACTCTATCGCGGCGGCCTCCGGCTGACTGAAGAAGGTCAGGGCTTCGGCAAAACCAAGATCGCCCCAGGTCTCGCCCAGAACGGATTCCATGTCCTCGATCAGGAGATCGAAGTTCTGAACGTCCCGGCTGACCGTGCATGCGACGATCGGAACCGGGTCTGTTTGTGGCATCGTGCCGCTCATTGCCAACTTGCCCTTGTTTCACGAATACTTGGCATAACTGTCTTGAGGAGCGGTTAAGACTTCTCCAACACCCGTTCGCCTTCACGGCCCGGCAACTGTCTTCCCGGCGCTCCGCAGCAGGCGGTATTGCAGCGAATCCGGGCGAGATTGGGGCTGAAAAACCCTGAATGTTGGGTAATTGGGAACAATGGGCCGCAGGGCGCGACACCGGTTCGCGATTTCGAATCCGTCATCGGGGCCGGCACGCCCCGGCTGCGGTGCGCCTGTGGCCGGGTCCGATTCTCTCGCCCGATTCTACTCGGCGACGACTTCGAGCTGTCCGCTTTCGAGCGTGCGCAGGTCCGATTCCGCCTTCGCGCTCGTGACGTAGTCGCGATAGACGATTTCCGCGTATTTTCCGTCGAGCACCAGCGGGTGCGATTTCACGAAACCGCTGACCTCGGTTACCGTCCGGCGGTTGCGGCGTTCGCGACCCTCCGTGACGATCAGCGGCTGGGTTTCGCCGAAGGACACGACCGCCTCCAGCCGGGACCGGCTGATCCCGTGGCCGACGAGGAAACTGACCACCGCGTTCGCCCGGCGCAGCCCGAGGTTCTTGTTGTAGGCCTGCGAGCCGACGAGGTCGGTGTGCCCGTAGACGCGGAACCGGATTTCCGGAAACTGGCGGATCCAGAGGGCTTGCTGACGCAGCGTTGCCTGCGCACCGGCATCGAGAACCGCGCTGTTGAAGGCGAAGGTCACGGTCGATTCGACCTCGGACGAGAAGCGCCGCGCAAGGCTGTAAGTATAGTCTCGCTGCCCGGTCTGGACCAGCGTGTTGTTCTCGTTGGCGTCTCCGAATTCGCCGTCGTTGACGATCGAGCCCACCGGCCGGAAAAACTGTGTATAGACCGGGTCGTCGCTGGGCGCGCAGGCGCCAAGAACGCAAAGCCCGGTCGCGAGGCCCGTTATTGCGATACGGTTCACGGCGTGTGCCCTCCTCGGAGCGTCTCAGTCAAGAACATAACCATAGGAGCCGTTGAAATCCT
Organism: uncultured Aliishimia sp.; assembly: GCA_965369035.1. GTDB lineage: Bacteria > Pseudomonadota > Alphaproteobacteria > Rhodobacterales > Rhodobacteraceae > Aliishimia. The sequence continues at coordinate 6,608 of CBDUPF010000049.1, read as the reverse complement.
GCTTGGCGACCTCGGCGGCAGCCCCCGTCGTGGGCCGCTTGCGGTTGCCGGTGACGCGTCCGTTCATGAACAGGTCCATCTCCGTGGGCAACGCCACCCGGTCGGTCGGCAAGGCCAGCGCCTCGCCCTTGGTCGGCGTGACAAGATGGGCGGTGATGATGATCACCAGTTCGGTCTGGCTGCGCTGGTAATTGGCGCTGCGGAAGAGCGCACCAAGGATCGGTACGTCACCGATCCAGGGCAGCTGCGAGCTGTTGTCGAGAAAGTCGTCCTGCAGGAGCCCGGCAATGGCAAAGCTGTCGCCGTCGCGCAGCTCCACGGTCGTCGTCGTCTCGCGGCGGGTGAAGGCGTCGATCTGGAACCCGTTGACCTCGAACCCGTTGGACGGGTCGATGGCTGACACGGCGGCTTTCATCTCCAGGTTGATGATATCCTTGTCGACGACGCGCGGGATGAAGTCCATCTCCACGCCGAAGGGCTTGAACTCCACCGTGATCGTCGTGCCGCCGTTGTCGTTGTTGCGCGCCACGGGCACCGGGTATTCGCCGCCGGCCAGGAACGTCGCTTCCTGCCCCGAAAGCGCGACGAGGTTCGGTTCGGCCAGCGTGCGCACGACGCCCTTCTGCTCCAGCGCCTCCAGCAGGATGCCGATCTGCATGGAGCCGGAATTGAATCCAAAGACGATGGCGCCCGCGTTCTCGTTGGCCGCGGGGACGTTGCCACCCAGCGAGTTCGCCACGCCTCCCGATCCGACCGTGGTGCCGGTGCCGCCGTTCACGCCGAGATCGCCAGACAGAACCGTGCCGTCGAGCGCGAGGGAGGAACTGAGCGATTTCGACACGGTGCGCTGCATCTCGGCGAATCGTACCTTCAGCATGACCTGCTGGATCCCGCCCACCACCATCAGGTTCGAGACCCGCTCCGGCGCATAGCGCTGGGCGAGGTCGAGCGCGCGTTGCAGGCGCGCAGCGGAGGACACCACGCCGGACAGAACGATCCCGTCATTGGCGGTGCGGACCTCGATCCGTTCGCCGGGCAGGATCTGGCGCAACCTTTCCTTGAATTCCGTCACATCCGCGGACACGCGGACGTCGACATTGGTGATCAACTGCCCCGTCGCGTCGAGCAGGGTGAGGGTCGTGAGTCCGGGCGACTTCCCCAGCACGTAGATCGTCCGGTCGGAGAGCGAGGAAATGTCGGCGATGCCCGGATTGGCGATCGACAATTCGGCGAAAGGCACATCGCTTTCGACGACCACGGCGCGGTTCATCGGCACGTTCAGCGTGGAGGCGGTGCCCTTCTTGACCACCCGCAGATTGTTCGCGCTGACCGAGACGTCCGTCACGAGAGCGAGCGGGCTCGCGCACAGAGAGAGCCCGAGAAGGGCTGCCTTCAGTAATCTGACGAATGTCATTCGACCTGCCTCTATGCCACGCTCGGAGCCCGGTTGATCCGGTTGTTGAATGCAACTCTGCGTTACTTCCCGTTATTTTTCAAGAATCAAAGGGTTGTCGTGGCTCGCGTATGTGGACTGGCGGCAACATGACACAAAAGTTGCGGGCGCCGCCTTTCGGCCGCGCCCGCGTAACGATCTGAAATTGCGAAAGATTAGTCGGAGCAGGGGATCGGGATCTCGAACACCTCGGCGCCCCGACGCGTGCGGATGGTGCACACGCGCTTCTCTTCCTTTTGCACGTGGACCGGTTCCGCTTCGGGTTCGATGCCCAGAAGACTGTACTGATCCACCTCGATCGCTTCGGCCACGACGTCGTCACCGCTGCCCACCAGGCTCAGCGACAGCCGGCCCGTCGTCTGGGCCTGGGCCAGAGAGGCGACCTGTTGCGGGGTGACCGATACGGTCACGGTTCTTGCCACCAGCGCGCCGTCCACGTCACCGCTGGCGGTCTGATCCACCGCGACGAGTTGCACGCCGACCTCGATCAGCTTCGTGACGTTGCTGCGCAACTGTCCGCTCGGGCCGGTCTCGACCATGCCGGTCCAGTAGATGTCCACGCGGTCGCCGGGGCGCAGGAAGCCGGAGACGCCCGAGGCCACGTCGACGCTGAGCGCAAAGGCCCGCATGCCACGTTCGAGCCGCGAGGTGATGCCGGCGTCCTCACCGGGCTCGGTCACCTTGGCAACAAGGATGGCTTCGTCCTTTTCCATCGCGCGGAGAACGACGCGGGACACCTTCTCGCCCTTCGTGAAGAGGTCTTCGCGCGACTGGAACGCGCCTTCGGGGATGGCGTTCTCGGGCCATTGAACCTCACGCACATCTTCAGCCGTCAGATGTTCGCCGTATCTCAACGCCCGTTCGGCAACGAGAATCGGGACGGTCTGGACCATCTGTTCCCGCGCAGCGCGTTCCTGGGCCAGCGCCTGCTGATAGCCGTTGATGTAGTTCTTGGCCATGTAGACGGCCCCGCCGGCCAGCGCGATGCCCGCCAGTAGCACCAAACCGAAAATGACACGCATCTCGTTACCTCACGTCTTTCCCTGCGATCCATGATCGGATCGGGGTCTGCTCGGGAGCGGTATAGTGCGGGAATATGGCGAATCGTGGGCCTGGATTGGGAGTCAGTTTGGCGCATTGCGGCGCATGTCCGGAATCGAGGAAACCGCGCCCGACTGACGGGCGCGGCTTTTCGATTTTCGAACCGAAACGGAAATCAGTTGTTCGGGTTCTGGTTCGACAGATAGGTGCTGGTCTGGCTCGTCAGACCGGTCGAACCGGTTTCGATCGAGGTGTAGGCAGCAACTGCCAGGCCGACAACGGCTGCGGTCAGCACGACCCAGTCGACCGTAACTGCGCCGTCTTCGTCTTTGCGGAAGTTCTTGAAGAACTTGATCATGGTAGGTCCCTCCAAAGGATCACTCGGGTTTCATCACTTACCGTGCCGGGCCATGTGGGGCCGTTTCTCGTTTGGCCCGTGCTCGACTTGGAATGACGCTATATAGCCCCCGGATTGGGGCATCATTTTGACCTGATCGGGGGCATTTCGCGTTCGGGCGCGATTTTCGGGAGATGTATGTCAAGCTGCTGATTTAATGCGGGAATTTTACGTCTTTGCACGTGACCCTGCGCCGAAACTGTGTTTTTTTTGTCAAAATCGGAAAAAGCGGCGCGCGGTTCGCCCGGATTTCTGGCGCGAGTCCCGGGATTCTGTCAGTTTGTTCCCGAGCAGGTAGAAACCCCGGCAAACTGGGGCAGAGAATGAAGAAGCTGACGACAGCGCTGGCCGTGGCGGCAAGCACCATCTGGGCGCAAGCCTCACTGGCGGATGCGCCGGCGCCTTTTCCGGATTTCAAGGCAAAGCGCGTGAAGCCGCCCGAAGCAGGATCGAAGCTGCCGCGGATCACCGTGCAGATCGACCCCGCCGAATTCGAACGCATGCGCGCCCGCCCGCAGAAGCCCGAGACACCGCCCGAGGCACCAGAGGCGACGCCGGACAGACCGGCCACGAAGACCGCCGCGCGCTATGACTGGTTCTGGGACAAGGTCTCGCCCGACCTCGGCAAGGCGAGCGCAGGGCGGCTGGAGCCGGCGCTGAATGCGCTTTCGGGCTCCGATGCGCAGGTGCCCGCGCCCCGCCTCCAGACGCTTCAGGAGATCGCCCGCGCGCGCGGCGTGGACATCCTGTCCTCGACCATCGGCACGCGGGTGTCGCCGGCCCTCGTCCTTGCGGTCATCGCCGTGGAATCAGCCGGACGGGCAAACGCGGTCAGCGGGGCCGGAGCGCAGGGGCTGATGCAGCTGATGCCGGCCACGGCCGCGCGCTTTGGCGTCACCAACAGCCTGTCGCCGCGCGAGAACATCGCGGGCGGCGTCAAGTATCTCGACTGGCTGATGGGCGAGTTCAACTCCGACCCTCTGCTGGCACTCGCCGGCTACAACGCGGGGGAGGGCGCCGTGCGCAACCACGGCGGCGTGCCGCCCTATTCGGAGACCCGCGACTACGTGCCGAAGGTCCTTGCCGCGTTTCAGGTCGCGCGCGGACTCTGCCTGACGCCGCCGGTTCTGGCCAGCGACGGGTGCGTCTTTGCCGCGTTGAACTGAGCCGGCTGCGCGCAGTTCAGACGATTGTCGCCTCGGTGGCCGCGCGGATTTCGTCCTCGGTCACGCCATCGGCGCATTCGACGATCTTCAGCCCGCCTTCGACCACGTCCAGCACGCCCAGGTTGGTGATGATGCGGTCGACCACGCCCTTGCCGGTCAGCGGCAGTGTGCATTCCTTCAGCACCTTGCTGTCACCGGCCTTGTTGGTGTGGTCCATCACCACGACGACCTTTTCCACGCCGGCCACGAGGTCCATCGCCCCGCCCATGCCCTTCACGAGCTTGCCGGGGATCATCCAGTTCGCGAGATCCCCGTTCTCGGCCACTTCCATGGCGCCCAGGATCGCCGCTGCGATCTTGCCGCCGCGGATCATGCCGAAGCTCATCGCGCTGTCGAAGTAGCTGGTCCGCGCCAGTTCGGTGATCGTCTGCTTGCCGGCGTTGATCAGGTCCGGATCCTCTTCGCCCTCGAAGGGGAAGGGGCCCATTCCGAGCATGCCGTTTTCCGATTGCAGCGTGATGTCCTTGTCGCCCACGTAGTTGGCGACCAGCGTCGGAATGCCGATCCCGAGGTTCACGTACATGCCGTCTTCGAGTTCTTCCGCCGCGCGCGCGGCCATCTGGTTGCGGTCCCAGGGCATCAGGCTTCCTCCCGCTTGCGCGTCGTGCGCTGTTCAATGCGTTTTTCGTGTTTGCCCTGGATCAGGCGGTGCACGTAGATCCCGGGCAGGTGGATGTGGTCGGGATCGAGCGAGCCACGCGGGACGATCTCCTCGACCTCCATCACGCAGACCTTGCCGCACATCGCCGCGGGCGGGTTGAAGTTGCGCGCCGTCTTGCGGAAGATCGCGTTTCCGGTGTCGTCGGCCTTCCACGCCTTCACGATGGCCAGATCGGCAAAGATGCCGCGTTCGAGGATGTACTCCTCCCCGTCGAACACCTTGCTCTCCTTGCCCTCGGCGATCACCGTACCCACCCCGGTCTTGGTGTAGAAGCCGGGAATGCCGGCCCCGCCCGCGCGCATCCGCTCGGCCAGGGTGCCTTGCGGATTGAATTCCAGCTCCAGCTCGCCGGAGAGGTACTGGCGCATGAATTCGGCGTTCTCGCCGACATATGACGACATCATCTTCTTGATCTGCCGCGTGGCCAGCAGCTTGCCCAGCCCGAAATCGTCGACGCCGGCGTTGTTCGACGCGACCGTCAGGTTCTTGACGCCGCTATCCACCAGCGCATCGATCAGAAGTTCGGGGATGCCGCAAAGCCCGAAACCGCCCGCCGCGATCAACATGCCATCGTGCAGCAATCCATCCAGCGCCTCGGACGCGGACCCATAAACCTTCTTCATCCAGTGTCTCCCTGCGCGAACATTCGCCTCGTTCTGCCGCGCTGCAGAAGGAGAGTCAACAAACCGCGGGAGGATCAGATCAGGCGGACCTGGGTGCCGATGGGTGCGATCTCGAAAAGCTCCTCGATCTTCTCGTTATAGAGCCCGACGCAGCCATCGGACGATCTGCGGCCGATCTTTCGCGTGTCGTGCGTGCCGTGGATGATATAGGCGGGCCAGCCGAGATACATGGCATGCGTCCCCAGCGGATTCTCCGGGCCGGGCGGGATCGGCTTCCAGTCGGGAAAGCGTTCGAGCTGCGATGGCGTCGGCGTCCAGGATGGCCCGACCTTCTTGCGCACGATCTCCGTGTATCCGCGCCGGGTCAGGTCCTCGGATCGCGGGACCGACGTGGGATAGACCCGGTAGTCGGTTCCGTCGCCGGCCCAGAAGTGAAGCGCCCGCGAGGCCAGGTCGCAGAGGATCGCTGCCTTGCCGAGTTCGCTGAAATGGTCGCGCCAGTCCTGTCCGGTGAAACTCGAGATGTTTTGGCGGACTGTCTCCTCTGCCGCGCTCTCCTCGAAGGGTGCGGACTGGGCGCGGAGTACGGACGGCAGGCTCAGGGTGGTCATCGCGCCGAGGACAAGGGCGCGGCGGGTGGTGTGGTGTCTGGTCACGGAAACTGCTCTTGTTGTGGGTCGTTCGGTCCGGGTGTCGCATTCCCGGACCGGACTGGCCATTCACAACCGCTTGAATTCGCCCGGCGCGGGGCGTGGCAGTTACCCCGTCTTCTTCGCTTGCGCGGTCGTCTTTGTCTTGGCGGCGGGCTTTGCCTTTGCGGTGGTTTTCGCCTTGCTCGCCGTCTTCGCCTTGGTGGTCTTCTTGCGTGCGGGTTTCTTCTTCCCGCTGGCGGCGGCTCTTTCGGCGATCAGCTGCACGGCCAGATCCATGGTCACATCCGCCGGCTCCACCTCCTTGGGAATGGTCGCATTGATCTTTTCCCACTTCACGTAAGGTCCGTACCGGCCCTCCATCACGTTGACGGGGCCGCCATCGGTCGGGTGCTCGCCCAGCTCCTTCAGCGGCTTGATCGCCGCACCGCGCCCGCCCCGGCTGGCGGCCTTCTTCGCCAGCTCGTCGACGGCCCTGTTGATGCCGATCTCGAAGACCTCGTTGACGTCCTTGAGGTTCGCATAGAGCTTGCCGTGCTTGACGAAGGGACCGTAGC
>CBDUPF010000048.1:0-17247 GCA_965369035.1 uncultured Aliishimia sp. | reverse complement strand
CATCTTGCCGAGCGCGGTGGCCACGGCGACGAAGGCGGCGGCGACCTGCAGAACCGGCGTCCGGTCGGTATGCCAGCTGTGTCCCGGATCGGCGAGGTTGAGCGCGGTGGCCATCTCCGCGCGCAGGCTCGTCGGGTCGGACCCCAGAGCCGAGCCTGTCCCGACCGCGCCGGAGAGCGAGACGGGAAACTCCAGCGCGGCCAATGCCTTGCGCGCGGTCAGCAGCGGCCACCCCCAGCTTGCCACCACGGCACCGAACCCGGTGGGTGCGGCCTTCTGTCCATAGGTGCGCGCGGCCATGGGCGTCTGTGCATGTGCCTCGGCCAGCTCGGCCAGCGCGGAGAGGATCTCCGCAACGTCGTCGCTTACCAGTGCGGCCGACTGGCGCAGCCGCAGCATCAGCGCGGTGTCGATGATGTCCTGCGAGGTTGCGCCCCAATGGATGTATTGCGCATGTTCGGGCGCCTGCATCGCGTCGCGGAAGGCCGTGACCAGTGCGGGGACGCAGACGCCGTTCTCGGACGTGGGTCCGGCCAGCGCCGCGGGATCGAGCTGCACCTCCATCGACGCGCGGTGGATCGCGGCGGCACTGATCTCCGGGATGACGCCCGCCGCACCCTGCACCTTGGCAAGGGTACCTTCGGCCAGAAGCATAGCCCGGATCTCCGCCGTGGGGGAAAAGAGCCGCGCCACGTCGCCCGCATCGAACAGTCCCGCCAGATGGGCCTGGTCATGCACCGAAGCCGCCATTCAGCGCTCCTCCGCCCAGACCTGCTTGGCAAGCTTGATGGCGTGGTTGGCGCGTGGCACGCCGGCATAGATCGCCACGTGGTGGAACGTCTCCATCACGTCCTTGCGCGACGCACCGGTACGCTTGCAGGCGCGGATGTGCATCGGGATTTCCTCGAAATTTCCCGTGGCGGCCAGCAACGCCAGCGTGAGCATCGACCGTTCGCGCAGGGAGATCCCGTCCGATGCCCAGACCGTGCCCCAGGCGGCTTCGGTGATGAAGGTCTGAAACGGCGTGTCTTCGGGCGTCCGGGTGCATTCGGCCCGATCGACGTGCGCGTCTCCCAGCACTTGCCGGCGGATTCGCATCCCGTCCGAAAACCGGTCAGACATGGCCCACCTCCCTGAGAAAGCGGGTCAGAACCTCGGCATATTCCGCGGGGTTCTCGACGCAAGGCAAGTGACCCGCACCACGCATGAGATGGAATTTAGACCCCGGCACAAGCTCCGTCGTCTCGCGCACCAGGTCGGGCGGCGTGGCGCCGTCCTCCGATCCCGCGATGCCCAGTGTCGGAAGCCGCAGCGCGGCGGTGGTGGCATAGAAGTCGGTGCCGGAAATGGCCGCCGAGCATCCCGTGTAACCCGCCGCCGGCTGACGGACCAGCATGTTGCGCCACAACTCCAGCTCCGTCGTCGCGCGGAACGCCTTGGAAAACCACCGCTCCATCACCGCGTCCGCCAGCGATTCGATGCCGCCCGTCTCCACGCCGCGGATACGCTCGTCCCATATCTCGCGCGTGCCGATCTTCGCGCCCGTGTTCGACAGAACCATCGCCCGCACCAGATCGTGCCGCTTTGTCGCCAACCCCTGGGCGATGATCCCGCCGACGGAGAGCCCGACGAAAACCGCATCCCGGAACCCGGTCCTGTCCATCAGCGCTTCGGCATCGCTGACCAGTTGTCCCATCCGGTAGGGTGCCGGCGGGCAGGTGGACAGCCCGTGTCCGCGCTTGTCGTAGCGCAGGATACGAAGGCCCTGTGGCAGGAGCGGCAGGATCGGGTCCCAAAGTCGCAGATCGGTGCCCAGCGAGTTCGCAAAGACCACCGGCGCGCCGTCCTCCGGCCCGTCGATGCGGTAGTGCAGGCGTACATCGCCCAGATCGGCCATTTGCATGGGGTGCGTCCTCCGTCACATGTTCCGTCTACGTTACAGCCGATCCGGAGGTCGGTGCCAAGCCCTGCCGGTCGCCGTCAGTCCTCGCCCCGCATCCGGATATGCGCCATGATCTGCCCGTGGTCCGAGGCGAGCTTGTTGTAGGGCGCCTCCGGATGGGAGCCGTCGGTCAGGTGGTCGTTCAGCACGCTGAAATACTCCATCTCGCCGATACGTCCGGACCAGGTCGGCAGGAAGTGGCGCGACATGTAGATCTGGTCGATGCTCTCGAAGGTGCCGCCGAACGCGGCCGTGTAGACCATGTCGCGCAGCGATTTCTGAACGAACAGCTTTTCCGCGGAATGCAGCCGCACGGCCTCCACGTCCTCGGTGATCTGCCGGCTTTCCTCCTCGGTATAGCGGTCGCCGGGGTGCTTGGCATCGTGCCGCAACATCCAGGCGTAGTTGCGGAACGGAACCTCGCCGGAGATGATTTCGGAACTGACCGCGTGTTCGCCGTCGTTGAAATCGCCCATCACCATGACGGGGCGGCCCGCCTTCAACTCTTTCAGGATCTCCAGCCGCAGGACCCAGGCTTCGCCCATCCGGCGGAGCGCTGCGCGCAGCGCGCCCAGGGCGCGGCCACCGGGGTCGTATCGCGTCAGGTCGGCCTCGGGCGCGAATTCGGCGGCCGGCGGTCGGATGAATTCGCCCAGCTTGGACTTGAGATGGCAGTTGAAGACCGCGATCACCTGCCCGGCCACGGGGACATGCGCCTTGAGGATCGGGCGGGAAAGGCGCGTCAACCGGTAGCCGCCGCCATCGCCGCCGCCCAATTCGCGGAACGGGATTTCCAGCGGTTCCTCAAGTTCCTGCAGCGCGACCGGTGGACCGGCGAATCCGAAACGTGACAGGAGCGCCACGCCCGGCCGCCGTTCACCCGGCCCGCGGTCGTGGATGTTGGGGGCAAAAGCCAGCTCGGCACCGGCATAGCCCACGTATTTCAGCTTCCGGAAGATGGCCTTGCGATGGTAGCCTTTCGACCGGTCGGGCAGGTTCGCGGCATTGGCTGCGGCGCCGCGCGCATCGGCCTCGTCGATCACTGCGCGAAGCGCGTCTTCCTCGAAGATCTCCTGGAATCCCAGGATGTCGGCGTCCAGGGTCAGCAGCTGGTCGGCCAGCCAGTCCTGCTTCCAGGCGAATTCCTCCGGGGTGTAACTCTGAAAACGGTAGTATTCGCTGTTCGGCCCGATCAGGTTCTTGACGTTGAAGCTGGCGATGGTGAACCGGGTCATGACGGAAGCTTCTTCGGCAGGGTCACGAGGCTGTGGTCGCACCCATCCAGCGCGCGGTCGATCCGCGGGGCGATTTGCGTCCAATCCCCGCCGGCGAGCCCTGCGCCGATCATTGGATAGCCGATGCGCAGATGGCCGAAGTCCCGGGCGATCAGGTCGAAGCAGGAGGAGAGGGCGTCGTAGTCGACCAGCTGCCCGCCGGGCTCGTAGCCGAATTGCGTATAGGCGTTGACGACCGTCACCCTGTGTCCTGGAAACATTGCATGACCCGTGGAGATGGAGCCGAGCTTGCCGCGGTCGCCCACCTGCGTGGTCCGGTCGGCCTGCAACGCAGCCGGGAACTCGCGGGCGATGATCCGGGCGATACCGGCCTCCATCGTGCAAAAGCAATTGCAGCCATGCACGATGACGTCGAACCGGGCGTCCTTCGCCAACGCGATCAGGTCGCCCTCCACCGTTTTCACGACAGCGTGTCCAACGCGCGGGCGAACATCGCCGGATCGACATTGCCGCCGGAGATGGTGACGATCACGTCATCGCCCTCGATCTCGTCCGGGTGGTACAGTGCTGCGGCCAGTGCGACGGCACCGCCCGGTTCGGCCACGACCTTCAGCCGCAGGAACGCCTGCGCCATCGCCCGCAGCGCCTCGTCCTCGCTGACGGCCAGGCCGGGCCCGGCAAGCCGGCGCAGGATGGGAAAGGTGATGTCGCCGGGCTGCGGCGTGATGATCGCGTCACAGATGTTGCCCGACAGCCGGTCGTTCCGCTCGATCCCGCCGGAAATCAGGGAACGGCGCACGTCGTCGAACCCCTCCGGCTCCACCGGCCGGACCCGCATCCCGGGCGCCTCGGCCTCCAGCGCCAGCGCGATTCCGGAGGCAAAGCCGCCGCCGCCGGTACAGACCAGCACGTCTGCCGTCTCGATCCCCGCCTCGCGCGCCTGGTCCGCGATTTCGAGCCCGCACGTGCCCTGCCCGGCGATGACCTGAGGTTCGTCATATGGGCGCACGAGGGTCAGACCGCGTTCAGCCGAAAGCTTCGCGCCGATCTCCTCGCGGGTTTCATGGGCCGCGCGATCATAGAGCACGACCTCCGCCCCGAAGCCGCGGGTGTTGGCGATCTTGAGCACGGGTGCGTCCGACGGCATCACGATGACCGCCGGCGCGCCGTGCAGGGCCGCCGCGCGCGCCACGCCCTGCGCATGGTTGCCGGACGAGAACGCGATGACGCCGCGGGCCCGCGTGTCCGGGTCGAGCGCGGAGACCGCCGACCAGCCGCCGCGGAACTTGAAGCTGCCGGTGTGCTGCAGGCATTCCGGCTTGACCCACACGCGGCGCCCGGCGAGCTCGTCCAGGAACGGCGAGTTGAGCAGCGGCGTGCGGCGTACATGGCCCTCCAGCCGGGCGGCGGCGGCGCGGATCATCTCGATGTTCATCGCATCGCCTCCAGCCAGCGGGTCAGCACGTCGAGGCTTTCCGGTTCGTCCAGGAACGGCACATGGCCCCGCCCGGGCACCCGCGCGGTCAGCATGTCGGGCCGCCGGCGTTGCATTTCCTGCACCGTGGGCGCCTTCAGAAGGTCCGAGTTCTCCCCCCAGATCAGCGCCAGCGGTCGGTCGGGCAGGGCGTCGAAATAGGGCCAGAGGTCGGGCGTCGCCTGATGTCCCGCCGCCTCCACCGCGTCCCTCAGTGCGGGGTCATAGGTGATCTTCAGCCCGTCTTCGGTCTGGGTATAGTGCGTCTGCGCCTCGCGCATCCAGCGTTCGTCGGGAACGCCGGCAAATCCCTTCATCGTGTGCTTGAGGGCGCAGGCCACCTCGGCGTGGGTCCTGGCTGCCGGATTGCGCCCGAGGTAGCCCATGATGAACTCGATCCCCTGCGCGTCGATCTCCGGTCCGACATCGTTCATCGCCACGCCCAGAAGCGTGTCCGGGCTGGCAACGGCCAGTCCCATCGCGTTGAGCCCGCCGCGCGAGGTGCCTAGGATGGCGACCTGCGACAGACCCAGATGCTGCAGCAGTTCGAGCGCATCGCGGCACTCCACCGGCAGCGCGTAGTTCTGCCAGTTTTCGTCCCAGTCCGATTGCCCGCGTCCGCGGTAGTCCATCCGGATCATGCGCACCCCGCGCAGGTGCGGTGCGACATAGTCGAAATCGCGCGTGGTGCGCGTCAGCCCGGAGAGACAGAGGAGGGGCAGGCCGTCGCCCTCGTCCTCGTAGTACAAATGTAGCCCGTCGGAGGTGGTGAAGCTGCTCATGCGATGCCTGCGATGTCCGGGATGGCGGTGAGATTCGTCAGGATGTGCCGGGGCGTTGCGGGCAGCCGGTCGATCGGGTCGCCCGCGCGGTTCACCCAGACGGTTTCGAACCCGTAGCCCGCGGCGGATGCCGCATCCCAGCCGTTCGACGAGACGAAGAGTATCTCCGATTTCTCCCCGCCGAAGCGTTTCTGTACCAGGTCGTAGACGATCGGGGACGGCTTGAAGATCCCGACGTCCTCCACGCTCAGCACGGCGTCCAGCAGGTCGCTTATCCCCGCCGATTTCACCGCGCCCTCCAGCATCTCGGGCGAGCCGTTCGACAGGATCGCGGATTTCAGCCCCGCCCTGCGGAGCGCGGCGAGCATCTCCGGCACCTCGGAATAGGCCTGCAATTCCCAGTAGAGCTGCAACAACCTCTCGCGCAGCCCCGCGTCCCGCGCCAGTTCTGCCTTTTCCAGCGCCCAGTCGAGCCCGTCCCGTGTCACGGTCCAGAAATCGGCGTGATGGCCGGTGATCGCCCGCAACCAGGTGTATTGCAACTGCTTCAACCGCCAGTGCTCGGCCAGCTCCGGCCACTTGTCGACGAGTTGCGGAAACTCCGGCTCCGCGGCCGCCTGTCGCGCGGCGGCCGCCACGTCGAACAGCGTGCCATAGGCATCGAAGATGCAGGTTGTGATGGCCATTAGGGATCTCTCGCGATGACGGTTGGTGGCAGAGTTGCACAGCCGCGCGCCAGGTGAAAGGCCGCGCGTTTGCATCGCAGCCCGAACGGCGTTAGTCTCGCGCGCGAGTGAGCACCCGCGCGGCGCGCGGCCTCGAAACCCATCCCCCAACAACAGGAATGACGATGACTCAAGTCGAGAACGGCGACACCGTACGGATTCACTACAGCGGCACACTTGACGATGGCACCAAGTTCGATACTTCCGAAGGACGCGATCCGCTGAGCTTCGAGGTCGGGTCGGGCCAGATCATCAGCGGGCTCGACAAGGCGCTGCCCGGAATGACCGTGGGCGAGACCAAGACGGTGAACGTCCCCTGCGACGACGCCTACGGACAGCCCGTTCCCGACATGCGCCAGTCCGTCCCGCGCGAGGGTATCCCCGACGGCCTCCCGCTGGATGTCGGCACACAGTTGCAGATGCAGACGCCGGAAGGCCAGATGGTGCCCGTCACCATCGTCGAGGTGACCGAGGAGCAGATAACGCTCGACGCCAACCACCCGCTTGCCGGTCAGGATCTGACCTTCGAGATCGAACTGGTCGGAATCGACAAGGCAGCCTGATTACGGCGTTTCGTGCGATTGACGCCGTGGCCGGGCATCCCGTCGAGGTGCCCGGTCGCGACGCATCCCTGAATGCGTCCTAGAGGTTCTCCGCCTGCGGCATGCCCAGCACGTGGAACCCGCCGTCGACCCGGATGATTTCCCCGGTCGTGCAGGCCCCCCCGTCGGAACAGAGGTAGACCGCCGTGGCGCCCACCGCTTCCAGCGTCGCATTGGAGCGCAGGGGCGCGTTGGTGTCCGTGTGCTTGTACGTGCGCCGGGCGCCGGCGATGGCGGAGCCGGCCAGCGTCTTCATCGGCCCGGGCGAGATGGCATTGACCCGGATCCCCTCCGGTCCCAGATCGTTGGCGAGGTACCGCGTGGCGGATTCCAGCGCGGCCTTGGCCACACCCATCACGTTGTAGTTCGGCACCACGCGATTGGACCCCTGGTAGGTCAGCGTGATCAGCGACCCGCCGTTCTCGCACATCATGGGATGCGCCCGCCGCGCGACCTCGATGAAGGAATAGCAGCTCACGTCCATCGAATGCTTGAAATTGGACCGGCTGGTATTGAGGAACCGACCGGTCAGCTCCGACTTGTCGGAATAGGCGATGGCATGGATCAGGAAATCCATCGTCGGCCAGCGCGCGCCAAGCTCGGCGAAGGCACCGTCGAGGCTCGCGTCGTCGGTCACGTCCACGTCGACGATGAAATCGCTGCCCACGCTTTCCGCGAGCGGCCGCAAGCGGGTCCCGAACGCCTCGCCCTGGTAGGTGAAGGCCAGCTCCGCGCCCGCTTCGGCCAGCGCCTTGGCGATGCCCCATGCGATGGACCGCTCGTTTGCGACCCCCATCACCAGACCGCGTTTCCCGTCCATCAAGTTGTTCATGGGTCTGTCTTTCAGTCGTTCATGCGCGACAGGATCATCGACCCGTTGGTGCCGCCAAAGCCGAAGGAATTGGTCATCACGCTGTCGAGCCCCGCGCCGTCAACGCGCTCGGTGGCGATCTCGTGCGGCTCGAGCTTGGGGTCGAGCGTCTCGACATTGATCGACGGCGCGATGAAGTCATGCTCCAGCATCAGCAGGCTGAAGATCGCCTCCAGCGCACCGGCGGCCCCCTGCGCGTGTCCGGTCATCGACTTGGTGGAGGAGATCGGCGGTGCTGCGTCGCCAAAGACACGGCGGACCGCCTCGACCTCGCCCACGTCGCCCACCGGGGTGGAGGTGCCGTGGGCGTTGATATAGCCGACCTTGCGCCCCTCGGGCAGGGTCTGGAGGGCGAGACGCATGGCCCGTTCCCCGCCTTCGCCCGACGGGGCCACCATGTCGTGGCCGTCGGAGGTCGCGGCGTACCCGGTGACTTCGGCGTAGATTTTCGCGCCACGGGCCCTGGCGCGCTCCAACTCCTCCAGCACGACGATGCCGCCGCCGCCCGAGATCACGAACCCGTCCCGATCCGCATCGAAGGCACGGCTCGCGCGGGCCGGCGTGTCGTTGTACTTCGAACTCATCGCGCCCATCGCGTCGAAGAGGCACGAGAGCGTCCAGTCGAGTTCTTCGCCGCCACCCGCGAACATGACGTCCTGCTTGCCCATCATGATCTGCTCGGCCGCATTGCCGATGCAGTGCAGCGACGTCGAGCAGGCCGAGGTGATGGAATAGTTGATCCCCTTGATCCGGTTCGCCGTGGCAAGGTTGGCGGAGATCGTCGACGACATGCATTTCGGCACCGCGAAAGGGCCGATCCGCTTTGTCCCGCCCGTCGACAGCACGGTCTGATGGGCGGTGAGCATGGCCGAGGTCGACGGCCCGCCCGATCCCGCCACGAGGCCGGTGCGCGGGTTCACGATGTCATCCTCCTCGAGCCCGGAGGCCGCGATCGCCTCCTTCATCGCGATATGAGCAAAGGCGGCACCTGGCCCCATGAAGCGCAGGGTGCGCTTGTCCACGTGCTCGGCCACGTCGATCTTGAGCGTGCCGGCGACGCGGCTTCGGAACCCATGCTCGGCCATGGCTTCCACGCCTTCGATTCCCGACTGACCGGCCTTCAGGCTTTCCAGTACTTCGGTTGCGTTGTTTCCGATGGACGAGACGATTCCCATCCCGGTGACGACGACTCGGCGCATCCTGCGCACTCCCTTTCTGGTTCGCATTCCATGTAGGACAGGGGGGCGGACCGGTGCAACCGCCTCTTTGTGTGCCGGGCGGTCGGGTCATCGTGGCGATGTTCCCGCCGGAACAGGCGTTCAACCGACGCGAACGGACAGGTCTGTGCCGAAGCGCTGCGGATCGCCGGCTTCGACCGCGACGTCGCCGCCGGCAAGCTGCGCCGGCCGGGCCTTGCTTGCACCACGGCATCGGGCGCCGACCTGTTCACCGACGCTTCCCCCGCGGCCCCGGATCGCCGCTCAGGCGGAGAGGCTGAAATGCTCGGCGGAAACGGTGATGCTCCAGCGCACCTCGTCGTCGCGGATGTCGTGCGAAGACTCGGTGTTCAGCATCGAGGGCGCGATGGAGGTCAGCACGGTGCTGCCGAAACCCGCGTTCCGGTTCGCGCTGCGCTGTGCGAGACCCTTTTCCGACCACGTGAGATCGAGAACCGGCGACGTGCCCTGGACGGAGATGTTCCACACGAGGTCGATCCGGCCTGCGTCATGCACCAGCGCGCCGTATTTGGCTGAATTGGTCGCAAGCTCATGTATCGCCATGCCGATCGTCTGCACCGCCTGTGGCTCCAGCCCGACGGGTGGGCCGGATATCCGCAGTCTCGGGTCGCCGGCCGCGATGAACGGGTCGAGGTGCCCGACCGCAAGCTCCTGCAAGGTCACCGTCGTCCAGGACCCTTTCGACAGCAGGTCGGTGGATTTCGCCAGCGCCCGGATGCGGGCATCGAACTTTTCCTGGAAATCCTCGAAGCTTGTCGATTTCCGTGCCGTCTGACGTCGGATCGCTGAGACAATGGTGAGCATGTTCTTGGCGCGATGAATGACCTCACGCGCGATCAGTTCGCGCGCCTTCTCCATCTTGCGGATCTCGGTTACGTCGCGATGGATGTTGGACACGGCCACCACTTCCCCGGACGAACTCCGGATCGGCGCGCAACTGATCCATACGTCCCGCGCCGTGCCGTCCTTGGCCAGCCGGGTCGCCTCGAACCGTTCCAGGCGGCCGGCGATGATCTCGTCGCGGTAATAGGTGACGGGATGCGGCCAGTCGGGCGGATAGAGCATGTCGAGCGGCCGCCCGATCGCCTCTTTCGCGGTGTAGCCATAGAGCTTTTCCGCCGCCGGGTTCCAGGTGCTGATCCGGCCGTCCAGGTCATAGCTGATGATGGCGTCCGAGGTGCCGGTGACGAGCGCGGCCATGGCGCTGTTGGAGATGAAGGCCTCTTCGACGGTCTGCTTGCCGACGTAGCGAGTCGTGATGTTCCTGTGCTGAACCAGCAGATAGGGCGCGCCATCGTGGATCAGCCGCGTCGCGGACATTTCGAACCAACGTTTCACGGTCGGGCTGTCGCAGGGGTACTCGCATGTGAACGGCTCGCCCGTCCGCAATGTGACGTCCAGCCCCCTGGGCACGATCTGCGCCTCGGTGCTCGAACTCCCTTCCGCGACCCGGCAGACATCGAAATAATTGGTGCCGAGATAGGCATCCTCCTTGCCGCCGTTGTCGATGCTGAACCTTCGCCAGGGATCGTTGGCCGCCAGGATCCAGCCCTGTGCGTCAAGGAGGACGACCTCATCCGGCAGGGCATCCATAAGTGCGGCGAAACTCAAGGCGCCAAGTTGTTGTGTCTCATCGGTCCGCATGTGCGGCAGCTTTCTCCGTAGGCCGCGGAACGGCTGCAGTCGCCGAAGAGGAATCCCCCGGCTCGTCATCTCCCCCTACAACATCATCGAAACGATTTGACCACAAGCCAAGGCGGAATTGCAGAAATGACCTTGCGTTGCGGAACGCCGCTTGCCCAAGCGGATCTGCGCCGCATGGCCGGTTTCGGCGATCCGAACGTCCGGGGCGAGAGCTGTTCAGATTGCCCAGGATTTGGGCACGCGTCCGATGCTCCGTTCGCCGAACGGCCAGAGCTTGACAGATCGGCGACTGTGCTGCCCCACTCGACCGATAGCCGTCATGGAGGATTCATGTCCGCGTTCGTATCCGAATTGAAATCCCGCCTTGTCCGCTATTGTGCCATCGACAGCCAGGCGGACATGGAAAGTCCCACCGCCCCGTCCACGCCATGCCAGCACGACCTTCTGGACCTGCTGGTCGAGGAACTGACCGCAATCGGCGCCCATGCGGTGACAAAGGCCAGCTATGGCACCGTGATCGCGACGATCCCCGGAACCGCGGACGGGCCGACCGTGGGGTTTCTGGCCCATGTCGATACCGCGCCGCAATTCAACGCTTCGGGCGTGAAGCCCAGAGTGATCGAGGCTTACGACGGCAGCGCCATAACCTTTCCCGATGACCCCAACCTTGTGCTGAGGCCCGAAGATTATCCCTACCTGGCCACGAAGATCGGCGATGACATCGTCACGGCGTCGGGGCTGACGCTCCTGGGGGCCGACGACAAGGCCGGCATTGCCATCATCATGACCGCCATGCGGCACCTTCTGGAAAATCCGCAGATCGAACGGCCAACGATCCGCGTCGCGTTTACTCCGGACGAGGAAATCGGGCGTGGCGTGGACCCCCGACTGCCCGCGGACCTGGGCGTCGATTTCGCATATACACTCGACGGCGAAAAGCTGGGCGAGATCGTCTACGAGAGCTTTTCGGCCGATTTCGCCGTCGTCACGGTCAAGGGGGTCTCCATCCATCCGGGGCTCGCAAAGGACAAGCTGGTGAACGCCATTCATCTGGCCTCCAAGATCGTCGATACCCTGCCTCAGTCGACGCTGACCCCGGAAACGACCGCGGGCCGCGAGGGGTTCATCCACGTGGTCGACATGAAGGGGAGCGCCGCCGAAACGGTCGTGCGCTTCATTCTTCGCGATTTCGAACTGGAGGGGCTGGAAGCCAAGGGGGCGCTGCTGCGGCAGGTCTGCGAAACCATCGCCGCGACCGAACCGCGCGCAAGGATCGAATGCACGATCACGCCGCAATACCGCAACATGCGCTACTGGCTGGAAGAGGACATGACGCCGGTGGACCTGGCGCGCGCGGCCCTTGCCGACCTCGGAGTTGCCGAACTGTCGATGCCGATCCGTGGCGGCACCGACGGGTCACGCCTGACTGAACTGGGTGTGCCCTGTCCGAACCTTTTTACCGGAATGCAGAACGTGCACGGCCCGCTTGAATGGATCTCGGTCCAGGACATGGCACAGGCAACCGCGCTTTGCCTGAGAATCGCCGAACGTGCTGCCGGACCCCGGTGAATCGGGAAACGGCGTCTCGTCATTTGCAGTCGTGGTGTGCGGCCTGTCTGGACAACCGCGGCCGCTGACGATCAATGCGCCGCTTCGCCGCGCGGCGTCTCGGAACGGTCCCGGGGCCGGTCGGCTCGCGGCTCAGCTTTCGCTCAGCGCGACCTTCATGTCCTTGACCTCGTAGATCACCTCGCCGTCGGCTTCGACCGTGCCATCGGCCACGCCCATCGTCAGGCGGCGGGTCTGCACGGCCTTGGTGAAGTTCACGTAGTAGGTCAGCATCTTGCGGTCCGGCCGGACCATGCCCTTGAGCTTCACCTCGCCCACGCCGAGCGCGTAACCGCGGCCCTGCCAGCCGCGCCAGCCCAGGTTGAAGCCGGTGAGTTGCCAGAGACCGTCGAGCCCGAGGCAGCCGGGCATGATCGGGTTGCCGGGGAAATGGCATTCGAAGAACCACAGGTCCGGCGTGATGTCGAACTCCGCCACGACGTGACCCTTGCCGTGCGGGCCGCCGTCGCCGGAAATGTCGGTGATGCGGTCCATCATCAGCATCGGCGGTTCGGGGAGCTGTGCGTTGCCCGGGCCGAAAAGGTCCCCGCGCGCACATTTCAGGAGGTCCTCGCGGTCGAAGCTGGTTGGGTATTGGGCCATTTGGCGCGCGTCTCCTTGCCGGTAGCGGGTTGGTGGAAACTCCTATCATCGGCGCCGCCCGGGCCGCAAGCACTGCGCAAGGAGGCGCGAGACGGGGTATCCATTCGCTGACGCAATGAGCGGCGATGCTGGCCGCGAGCCGGCGTGCAATTGATTTTCAATTGAAATCGGGACCCTGCAAGCTCTATATTCTCTTGAGCAGGACGGATGAGGCATCAATGACGCGCACGCCCCACGAAATCGGATCGGACTGGCTCGCGGCCAAGGGTCTGCGGCCCACGCGGCAGCGGGTGACGCTGGCTGCGCTTCTGGTCGGCGACGGGCGCGACCGGCATGTGACTGCCGAAAGCCTGTTCGAGGCCGCCAAGCGCAATGGCGAGGCGGTGTCGCTCGCCACGGTCTACAACACGCTGCGGACCTTCTGCGATGCCGGGCTGATGCAGGAGGTCACCGTCGACGGCTCCAAGAGCTATTTCGACACGAAGACCCACGATCACCCGCATTTCTACTGGGAAGACGACGGCAGGCTGACCGATGCGCCGGCCGAAGACCTCGTGATTTCGCATCTGCCCGACGCACCGGCGGGAGCCGAAATCGCGTCGGTGGACGTCGTGATCCGCCTGCGACGGACGTGAGCGCAGTCACGGACCAGCAGATCGAGAGCTATCAGCGCGAGGGTGTCGCGGTCATCCGCGGGCTTTTCGCGGAACACGTGGAGTCGTTGCGCGCGGGTGTCGCCCGCAACATGGCCGAACCGGGGCCCTATGCCTCCGAGAACGAGAAGGCGGGCGAGACGGGCCGCTTTTTCGACGATTACTGCAACTGGCAGCGCATTCCCGAATTCGAAACGGCCGCGCGGGATCCGAATGTGGTCGCGGCCGCAGGCGCGTTGATGGGATGCAGCCGTGTGCAGTTGTTCCACGACCACGTCCTGGTCAAGGAGCCCGGCACGTCGATGGCGACGCCGTGGCATTCGGACGGGCCGTATTATTTCGTCGAAGGGCTCCACACGATCAGCTTCTGGGTGCCTCTCGACCCGGTGCACGAAGCCAGCTTGCGGTGCGTGGCGGGGTCGCACCGCTGGGAGAGGGACGTGCTGCCGACACGCTGGGCGTCGGAGGAGGCTTTCTTCGAGGGCGACTACATGCCGATCCCCGACCCCGATGCCGAGGGCATGACGGTGCGCGAATGGGAGATGGCGCCGGGCGATGCCGTGGCGTTCCAGTTCCGGACGCTGCACGGGGCGCGCGGGAACACCTCGGCCGAGCGGCGCCGGGCGTTCTCCCTGCGGCTGGTGGGGGAGGACGCGCGCTATGTCGAGCGGCCGGGCCCGACCTCGCCGCCCTTTCCGGGTCACGGCATGGTGCCCGGTCAGCGCCTGCGAGAGGACTGGTTTCCGATCCTGTCGCGATGACGCGACAGGACGAGGAGCATGGGCACGCCTCAGCCGTTCGCCGATCGCCGGCGCCGGACTATGGCAAGCGCGCCAAAACCCGAGAGCAGCAACGGAAGACCGGCCGGGACCGGCACCACGAACTGCTCGGGCGTCACGAGGATCGTGGCGAGGTCCATGGACCGTTCCGAAAAATCCAACCCGACATCGGCCGAGCCAAAGGAGAGAACGCCCGACTTGATGTCCGCGCAAGCGATGAAGCAGGCTTCACCGCCGATCCGAAACCCGAAATCGGAGGAAAACTCGGCGTTGTCGACGGTGATGGAGCTCAGCGACAGCGTCCACAGCCCTTCACGCTGCAGGTTCATGAACAGATCGACCGACTGGTCGAGGGCGAAGTCCTGGGTCACGAGGGTCCCGTCCTCGTGTCGTGCTTCGACGGTACCCACAAGGTCGCCGAAGGAAAGTGTCGACTGCTGCGACAGGTAGACCGACACTTCTGCGCCGACACAGCCGCCCAGACACCCGATCGCCCCCTTGGAAGCGATCCTGGCCTCGCCGCTGTCCGAAAACTGCTCGTTGAACGGCTCGTCATGCGCGGGCACGGATGTGGCCGAAGTTTCCACGATCCCGCCGATCCCCACCAGATTCACATCCGCAGCACTGAACAACTCGACCGACACGTTGGCGTCAGCGCCGAACGCGGTCTGGAAACTGGCGATGCCAAGGGGCAGGGCAAAGGGCGCAAGTGGTCCGGGCAGGTTTATGAACTCTCGCTCCAGCGACAGGTTCACCGGGGTGGAGGCCGCCTGACCGAAGCTCAGCGTGTCGGGGTGAATCGCCTGGAGGCGCGTTCGCAGGTCCGCCTCAACGGTTCCCGAACTCGCCTGCGCGTTGTAGTGCACCTCGGCGATGCTGCTGACGCCGAAACTTCCGGGCCCCACGGAAAAATCGGCGACCGGGGCGCTCCCGAACAACGAATCCTCGGCCGTGAACGTCAGATTTTCTGCAATGGTAGCGCTGTAAGAAGATCCTGCCCACAGCCCGAGAGCCAGTGCCGTCGTGAGCGCGGTTGCCGTGCTTATTTTCATTTGAATTATCTTTCTGTCTTGTTGCGGAAACGACAGCAAAAGGAAGCTGGCGGGGCCGTGTCTTGATTCACATCAAACAGATCAGCCAAAGGTGCACGAAACGACCCGATCGCTGCGCAGACGCCACACTATGCGGACATTGTGCCGCCGGGCGCAGCCGCCATGCAGCGGGGCCATTTCTCCCGGCTCCCGCACATGGCTCCGATTGCGCCGGCCCTGCCAAGACCGGCCATGTCTCGCTTGGCTGGCCTGTCCGCGACGCGGCGTCGCAATTGGAGGAGATTGTCGGTCTCGCGCGGCGCAGGGTGCGCAAAAAATAGGCCCCGTCCATCATGCTCGACCGTCGTGTCCCCGAATGGCTGCGCCATGCGCCGACCCCCGGCGTGCGGGGCTTTGCCGTCCTCAACGGATGCGAGGCGATCGCGCGCGGCGTGCTGATTTCCGTCATGCCGATCACCGTCTATGCCGAACTGGGCGACGCCCGGGTGGTGTCGGAGGTCTATTTCCTGGTGGGTCTGCTGTCGCTGGCGACCGGGCTTCTGGTGCCGTGGCTCTCGCGGTTCGTGCCGCGGCGCTACATCTATGCCACGGGCTGCGCGGCCTTCATCAGCGGCGCGATCAGCGCGTCCCAGGGTGGCCTGGTGCCGGTGGTCGCGGGGCTGGCGCTGATCACGCTCGCCACGGTCACCATCTTCGTCTGCACCAATGCCTATGTGCTCGATTACATCGCGCGCAACAGGCTGGGCCACTGCGAGACGTCGCGGTTGTTCTACGCCGCGTTCGGCTGGACGCTGGGACCCGCGCTGGGCGTCAGCCTGCAGCGGGTCTGGGCGCCGGCTCCCTTCGTCATCGCGGCGCTGGCGATTGCGACAATGCTGGGTGTCTTCCTGTTCCTGCGTCTTGGGAACGGGCGGCTCATCATGCGCAGCGCGCGACCCTCGCCCAACCCGCTCGCCTTCGTCACGCGTTTCGCCGCGCAGCCCCGGCTGGTTGCGGGCTGGATCTTTGCCGTGGTCCGGTCCTGCGGGTGGTGGGTCTATGTCGTCTACCTGCCGATCTTCGCGATCGAGAGCGGGCTCAATGCGCAGCTTGGCGGTTGGCTCCTGTCGCTCAGCAACGGGATGCTGTTCGTTGCGCCGGTGATGCTGCGATGGATGCAGCGCAATTCCGTGCGCCGCGCGGTGCGGACCGGGTTCATGTTCGGCGGGCTCTGTTTCGCGACGGCCTCCGCGCTGGCGGGCTGGCCGGAGCTGGCTCTTGCCTCGCTGGTGGCTGGGTCGTGCTTCCTGATCCTGCTCGACGTCTCCGCGGGGCTTCCATTCCTGTTGGCGGTCAAGCCGTCGGAGCGGACGGAGATGTCGGCGATCTATGCGTCCTTCCGGGACGCCTCCGGGATCCTGACACCCGGTGCGGCCTGGATCGTGTTGCTGGTGGCCCCGGTCTCGGGGCTGTTCGCCGTCGCTGGTGCGGGGCTTCTGGGCTGCTGGTGGCTCGCCCGGCACCTGCACCCGCGGCTGGGTGCTGCGCGGATCTCCATCGAACCCGCTCCGCGCCGCGTCCTCGCGCCGGTCTCCACCTCAAGGGCCGCCTGACGTCCGCATCACCGTCAGAACCACTGACCGGGCTCCATCAGGCCGAGGTCGAGCAGTTGCCGCGAACTCCATTCGAACCGGGTGGAGTTGTGCCATGTGAAGCTTTCGATGTCGAAGGTACTGCCCGGGTTCGTTTTCAGCGCCTTGGCGGTGCGGAAAGAACAGATCGACGCCGTCAGGTTGTTGTGCCACGCGCAGGCATAGGTGTTGTATTCCTCGAAGTTGAACGTGTGATCGTCATGCAGTTCCAGCCCGGGACATGTCCGGAACAGCGCGATTCGGTCGATCCGGCGCCGGGCTGCGGGAATGTGCTCCTCGTAGCGCCAGCGCAACCCGCCGAAGAAATCGTACTGCCGGTCCGGTGTGGAGCCCTGGCCGTTCCGAGCTGCACGCGACTGCGCATAGTAACCGGATCGATCGAGATGCGCCCGTTCAAGGCTCACGGCG
>CBDUPF010000047.1:0-17252 GCA_965369035.1 uncultured Aliishimia sp. | reverse complement strand
CAGCGTGGCGGCCCCGGGCATGAGCATGCCGTCGAGGCGCAACCCGGAGGGGCCAAGCTCGCTCGCGCCCTGACGGGCCAGCAAGTCGCCGAGCCGCGCCATCGCCGGCTCCAGCCGGTCCTCGGCCACGGTCAGCCCGGCGGCCAGCTTGTGGCCGCCGCCCTTGATCAGCAGCCCCGCGCCAGCCAGCCGCTGGATCGCGGAACCGAGGTCGATGCCCGCGACCGAGCGGCCGGAGCCCTTGCCCAGCCCGTCCTCCAGGCCGATCACGATTGCCGGGCGGCCCGCGGCTTCCTTCAGGCGCGAGGCGACGATGCCCACGACGCCGGGATGCCAGCCTTCGCCGGCCGCCCAGACCAGCGGCGCGTCGAACCCGCGTTCTTCGGCCTGCGACATGGCCGCCGCCCGCACCGCGGCCTCGATCTCGCGCCGCTCCGTGTTCAGCGCCTCCAGCCGTAGGGCCAGCGCCTGCGCCTCGGGCCAGCTGTCGGTGGCAAGCAGGCGCGCGCCGAGGTCCGCCTGGCCCACGCGCCCGCCCGCGTTGACGCGCGGCCCCAGCACATAGCCCAGGTGATAGGCCGCAGGGGCGGTGTCCATGCGCGCGCTGTCGCAGAGGGCAACCAGGCCGGGCCGCGCGCGCCGGCCCATCACCGTCAGGCCCTGGCGGACGAACGCACGGTTCACACCGGTGAGCGGTGCCACGTCGGCCACGGTCGCCAGCGCAACGAGATCGAGCAGGCAGATCAGGTCGGGCGCCTGTTCGCTGGCCTCGCGCAACTGGCGTCCGGCCTCGACCAGGGCAAGGAACACCACCGCGGCGGCGCAGAGGTGACCAAGGCTGCCGTCCTCGTCCTGCCGGTTGGGATTCACGACGGCAAGGGCAGGGGGGAGGGTCTCGCCACCCAGATGGTGATCGAAGACGAGCACATCCGTGCCATTCGCCGCTGCCAGCGCGTCGTGCGAGAGCGTGCCGCAATCGACGCAGAGGATCAGGTCGTGCCGCGCGGCCAGTTCCGCCATCGCGGGCGCGTTGGGGCCATAGCCTTCGTCGATCCGGTCCGGCACGTAGAGCGTCGCATCCCTTGCGAAATGGCGCAGCCAGGTGATCAAAAGTGCGGCCGACGCGCCGCCGTCCACGTCGTAATCGGCAAAGATCGCGATGCGTTCGCCTGCCTTCACCGCCTGCAGCAGCCGCGTTACCGCCCGTTCCATGTCGCGCAGGGACCGCGGGTCCGGAAGGAGATCGCGGAGGGTGGGCTGGAGAAAGGGCTGGACCTCTCCTGCCGCCACGCCGAGCCGGGCAAGGACCTGGGCAACCGGGCGGGGCAGCGAGCTGGATTGTACCAGCGCCTCTGCCGCGCGATCCTGCTCGATCGCCGGGCCCGTCCAGCGCCGTCCGGTCAGGGAGGCTTCCACGTCAAGGAAGGCGGGATTGTGCAACATCTGGGGGTGGCTGTTCATCCCGCTACCATATCCGGTTGATCCGAGTCGGACCAGTGCCGATCCGGGGAAACCTGTTCGGAAGGTCACGGGACTGTCAGCCTGAACAGTCCCGCGGTACTGTCAGCGGTCAGCGCATCGGGTTGCGGTAGTGCATCCGGCGCACGGATCCGGTCTTGGAGCGCATGAGCAGTGTTTCGGTCTCCACCCAGCCGGGCTCGCGCCGTATGCCCGGCAGCAGGGTGCCGCCGGTGACGCCGGTCGCGGCAAAGATCACGTCGGATGTGCACATCTCGTCCCGGGCATAGATCCGGTCCAGGTCGGTGATTCCGGCCTTTGCGGCCCGCGCCTTCTCGTCTTCGTTGCGGAAGGTCAGCCGGCCCCACATCTGGCCGCCCATGCATTTGAGCGCGGCGGCGGCCAGAACGCCCTCGGGCGCACCGCCGAGGCCCATGTACATGTCGATCCCGGTTGAGGGTTCGGCGCAATGCATGACACCGGCCACGTCGCCGTCCGTGATCAATCGGATGCCGGCCCCGGTTTCCCGGATGGCGGAGACGATCTCGTCATGGCGCGGGCGCTCCAGGACGCAGACGGTGATATCCCTTGCCTTGCATTTCTTAGCCTTGGCCAACGCATGCACGCGCTCTCCGGGCGACATCGCAAGGCTGACGCAATCCTTCGGCAGGCCGGGTCCGATGGCCAGCTTGTCCATGTAGACATCCGGTGCGTGCAGCATGGTGCCCCGGGGCCCCATGGCGATCACGGTCAACGCGTTCGGCATGTCCTTGGCGGTCAGCGTGGTGCCTTCGAGCGGGTCGAGCGCGATGTCGACCTCTGGGCCGTTGCCGGTGCCGACCTCCTCGCCGATGAACAGCATGGGCGCCTCGTCCCGCTCGCCTTCGCCGATAACGACCGTCCCGGCGATGTCGAGCATGTTGAGCTGGTCGCGCATCGCGTTCACCGCCGCCTGGTCGGCCGATTTCTCGTCGCCCCGCCCGATCCAGTCGGCGCTGGCGATGGCGGCCTGCTCGGCAACGCGGGCGAGCCCAAGTGAAAGCATGCGGTCATGGAATTCGGGCAAAGAGGTCATGTGATCTATCCTTTGTCGTCAAGCTGTCACGTTGGCACAATCCGGGTTGAGGGCCACCAAATCGTGCCGGAGGGGTCTTGTACGCCGGCCCGCAGATCACCATCGCCCTTGTCGAGCGGTTCCTGAATGGACGTGCCGCCCGCGGCCACTGCCGCGGAATATGTCGCGCGGACGTCCGGCACGTATACATGCACGTTCGACGTTTCGCCGCCGTCACTCTGGCCCATCATCACGATGCTGTCGCCGATCCGCGCCTCGGCATGCATGGGCGTGCCGTCCTCCCGGCGGAAAAACCGCAGACGTTCGGCACCGAAGGCCGCTTCGAGAAAGGCGAGCGTCGCCTCCACATCAGCGACGATCAGGTAGGGCGACACATCCGTGTAACCGTCGGGTTTGTAGCTCATCACACGGCCTCGATACGGAGCACGACAGGCGCATCCAGCACCACACCCGTACCGTTCATCGCGGCCAGCGCTTCGTCAAGGGCCGCGCGTGCGCATTTGTGCGTCACGATGATCACCGTCGCGACGTCTCCGACATGCTCGCGCTGGCGCATCCGGTCGATCGACACGCCGGCCTCGCCCAGAACGGCGGCCACGCGGGCAAGCGCCCCGGGCTTGTCGGTCAACCCGAGCCGCAGGTAGTAGGGCGCGGGCAGGACGGACCGGGCGGCGGGCACGGGCTCCAGCGTTCCGGCCGGCTGGCCGAAGACCGGCAGCCGCAGGCCCCGCGCGATGTCGCAGATATCTCCCATGACCGCGCTCGCGGTCGGGCCTTCGCCGGCCCCGGGGCCGCGCAGCACGATCTGCTCGACCGCGTCGCCCTCGATCACCACCATGTTGGTGCCGCCCTGCAGGACGCCCAGCGGCGATCCGGCGGGCACGAGGCAGGGCGTCATCCGCTGCTCCAGCCCGCGGCCGGTCCGTTGCGCCACGCCCAGAAGCTTGATGCGGTAGCCCATGTCCTCGGCGTGCCGGATGTCCTCGATGGTGACACGCTCTATCCCTTCGATCTCGATTCCGTCGAAATCCACTCGGGAAGCGAAGGCGATGGACGACAGGAGCGCGAGCTTGTGCGCCGCGTCGATCCCGCCCACGTCAAGCGTCGGGTCCGCCTCCAGATATCCGAGCTGATTGGCTTCCTCGAACACATCCTCATACGGCAGGCCCGCATCCTGCATCCGCGTCAGGATGTAATTGCACGTGCCGTTCATCACGCCCAGAACCCGGGTGATCTCGTTGCCGGCAAGGCTTTCCGTCAGCACCTTGATGACCGGGATACCGCCCGCGACGGCGGCCTCGAAGCGCAGGTTCACGCCATGATCTTCGGCCAGTTCGGCGAGCGCTTGCCCGTTCATCGCGAGCATCGCCTTGTTGGCGGTCACGACATCCTTGCCGGCCTTCAACGCGGCTTCGGTCGCGGCCTTGGCGGGGCCGTCCGCACCACCCATGAGCTCGACGAACACGTCCACATCGTCCCGCGTGGCCAGCGCAACGGGATCGTCCTCCCAGTCGTAGGCCGATAGTGAGATGCCCCGGTCCTTGTTCCGTGTGCGCGCCGAAACGGCGGAAATCTCGATGGTTTTTCCGGTCCGCGCGGTCAGAAGCGCCGCCTGGCGCCGCACGATCTTGACGACGCCCGTTCCGACCGTGCCCAGGCCCGCGATCCCCAGGCGAAGCGTGTCTGTCATGGCGCGGGTCCTTTCCGGTCAGTCAGTCCCCGCGGGCTTTACCGCCTCGGCGCGCGCCATGCAACGCAGCAATTCGGCATGCCTCAACCCTGCGGGACGCCCCGCCGCATGCGGTCCCGAGTGTCGGCATCGACCACGTCCTGCTGCAGCCGCGCCGCACGCGCCCTGAGCGCATCGGCCCGTGCCGTCAGCGCGTCCTCGGTCCGCTGGTGCCGGTCCGGGTCCACCTCCAGCCCGGCCAGTATCGGCTCGAGCGGGACCAGTTCGGGGAAATCTGCAGCCTCGGCCGACGGGTCGATCGTTTCGTCCAGTTGCGGGAACTGGGTGCAGGCCGCGAGGACCAGGGCAGGGAAAGCGGCACGCCACATGGCGCAGATGTGCCACGCAGGCCCGCCCCGAGGCAAGCGGGACTTTTCATTTGAACGCGCGTTCAGTTAAACTCGGAACATGGCGCGCACAGCAGGATCGCATTCCGACATAACGGGGCCCCGAATCGAACAGGCGGCGCTCAGCCTTATCGCGCGCCACGGTTTCGCCGCCGTCTCCATGCGCCAGATCGCGGCGGAGGTCGGCGTGCAGGCCGGGGCGCTCTACAACTACATCCCCGACAAGCAGACCCTGCTCGCCCGGCTGATGATCGGTCACATGGAAGACCTGCTCGATGCGTATGCGTCACCGCCCGACAGCGACCCGCTGGCCCGTCTGCGGCACTTCGTGCGGTTTCACATCGACCAGAACCACAAACGGGCCGACGCGGTCTTTGTCGCCTACATGGAATTGCGCAATCTCAGCGACGACAACTTTGCCGCGGTGGAAACGCTGCGCCGCCGCTACGAGGGCAAGCTGGAGGCAATCCTGAAAGACGGCGCGGAGGCCGGAGTTTTCGAATTGCCGGACGTCCGCATCGTGACCCGCGCACTGATCGGCATGCTGAACGGCGTCAACACCTGGTTCCGCGAAAAGGGGCCGCTGTCGCTGGACGAGGTGCAGGACATCCACTGGGACATGGTCCGAAAGCTGGTCGCTGCGCCCGCAAGAGGTTAACGACAGAGTCCGCAATTCTAAGCGAGTCTTAACAACGCGATGTGCATCCTGCCCGCCGAAAAGCATCGGAGGCCCGGATGGAGCGTGAGCGCGCAATTTTTGCAGACGCCAAGATCGAACGAGACCGCGACAGGTTTCTTCGTGAACTCCTGCGCGAACTGGCAGGCGTCCTGGAAGACGCGGTCGGTCTGGAGGAGGCGGAAGGCTTCATAGCGATGGTCGGAAGCCGCATAGGCGACGCGATGAACGCGGACTACTGTGCCGTCGCAGGGACCGACCAGCTCGACATCGAACAGGTCGCGGCGGCGCTTGTCGACCTGAAAGCCCGGATCAATGGAGGGTTCACGGTCGAGTCGCTGGAGTACAACAGGATCGTTCTGGTCAATTCGGCCTGCCCTTTCGGCGAGTTGGTGGTCGGACGCCCATCGCTCTGCATGATGACATCAAACGTGTTCGGCCGAATTGCGGCGAACAACCTGGGCTATGCCCGGGTCGAACTCGACGAGACGATAGCTCGTGGCGACAAGGGTTGCCGCGTGTCGATCCACCTGGATCCGATTGGAGGAGGCAGAGAGTATTTTGGATAGCGAAGTCATTGATTTATCGTTGCGCGAAGAACTTTTCGACCTCCTGCCGATCCCGGCGATGGTGGTCGACCGCGCCGGCCGGCTCCTTCTGGTGAACGGCAACATGCAGGAGAAGGTCGAGGAAATCACCGGACGTCGGCTCCGTTCCGGTCCGTTGCTCGACGAGCTTTTTGCGCGGGACATGGACCATCTGCTGGCGGACGTTCGTGCCGCCGGAGGAGGCGGGCGGCTGATCGCCTGGTTGCGCGGTGCGCATGAGGGCGTGTCGGGTCGCATGTGTTTCCGGGTCGTCGTGATCTCGCGGGACGCGCGCAGGGCCGATTACTACCTGCTGGTCGAGGACAAGACGAAATCCTTCAGCCGGATCTTTACCGAGCTCAACGTGCGACTGCGCAGGGCGAACGAGGACGCGGCCGAGGCGCATCGCAAGCATGGTCAGCTGAAGGAGAACTACCGGATGCTGGAGCAGTTCAGCCTCGTCGCCGCCCACGATCTGAAGGCACCGCTCCTCAACATCGCGCTGCTGCTGGAATTTCTGCAGGAGGAATATGGCGCCATCCTCGACGGGCCCGCGCAGGACCTTGTCGTGGCGGCCAAGGAATCGGCCGGGCGTCTGCAGGAACTGATCTCCGCGCTTCTGAGCCACGCGCGGTCCGGGGCCGCGGATCTCAAGATCGCGACGATCGAAATCGCCAAAACGGTCGAGACCGTGAAGAAGCTGCTGGCGGTGGAGCTGCGGGAGTCCGGGGGCGAGATCAGGATCATCGGCGACCTCGGCGAGGTGCAGGCGGACCCGAACCAGTTCGGCCAATTGATACAGAATCTCGTGTCGAACGCGCTCAGTTACCGGTCCCTCGCCCGGTCGCCGGTCATCCGGATCGAGCGCATATCCGACGGCCGGAACATCGACAGGCTGATCATCAGCGACAATGGCCGCGGATTCGACCCAAAGGACAAGGACCGGCTGTTCGTGCCGTTCAAACGGCTCGACCCGAACGCAAAGGATGGCGGCACCGGCGTCGGGCTTTCGATCTGCAAGACCGTGTGTGACCGTCACGGATGGACTATCCACGCCACGGGCATTCCGCATGTCGGCGCGACCTTCGAGATCGGCGGCCTTGTCCAGGCCATGCCGGAGCGTCATCGCGCCTGACCCGCGCGGCCGCCCGACGGTCAGGCCGGGCGGCGCGGGATTTCAATGCGCGGGCCGGATGAAGGTGCCGTTGCGCAGATCCCGCATTGCCTGCTGCAGTTCGGCCTGCGTGTTCATCACGATCGGACCGTGCCAGGCCACCGGCTCGTCGATCGGCGCGCCCGAGATCAGCAGGAACCGCACGCCGTCCGGCCCTGCCTGCACCGTCACCTCGTCGCCCGTGCCGAACCGGATCAGCGTCCGGTCGCCGGACATGTCGCGAATGTTGACCTCGGCGCCGCCCACTTCCTTTTCCAGCAGCACGCCCTGCGGGTCGGAGGCGTCGGCAAAGGCGCCCGCCCCTTCGAACACATAGGCGAAGGCGCGGCGGTAGGTGTCGATCCGGAACGTCTTCCTCACGCCCGCGGGCACGGAGACGTCGAGATACTGCGGATCGGCCGCGATCCCGTCCACGGGACCCCTCTTGCCCCAGAACTCGCCCACGATCACCCGCACGCGGGTGCCGTCATCGTCGATGACCTCCGGAATATCGCCGCTCTGGACATCCTGATAGCGTGGCGCGGTCATCTTCTGCGACGATGGAAGGTTGCCCCAGAGCTGGAAGCCGTGCATTTGCCCGGCCGCGTTCCCCTTGGGCATCTCCTGGTGCATGATGCCCGATCCGGCCGTCATCCATTGCACGTCGCCCGCACCCAGACGCCCGGTGTTGCCCAGGCTGTCGCCATGCTCCACCGTGCCCGCGAGAACGTAGGTGATGGTCTCGATCCCCCGGTGCGGATGCCACGGGAAGCCCTTGAGGTAATCCTCCGGGCGCTCGTTGCGGAAATCGTCGAAGAGCAGGAACGGATCCAGCTCGCTTGGGTCCTGGAACCCGAAGGCCCGGTGCAGCCTGACCCCGGCACCTTCCATGGTCGGAACCGCGCGCCGGGTCTCGAGAGTGGGTCTGAGGGACATGGCTCTGTCTCCTTGATGGAACGTTGCCCGAAACGTAGGACGCCCCCCGCCCCGCCGCAATCTCGCAGCCCCGAACGGAGTTTGTGCGCGGGTGCAGGGACGTGCCACGACCGTGGCTGTGGAACTTGCCACAGTCTACTCATGCTCGCGCCGGTGAGGTGCCGACCGGGAAGAGCGCAGATGCCGAACGCCCCAAGACGCTCGAGCGGCTGGGTTGCGCAGGAAGCGGTCATTGGAAAGACCGGGCCGTTTCCGGACAGCGGCTTCAAAGCCGAGTAAGACGACCGACACGTCAGAGGTGGGGCGATCTGTCTTTCTTCATTCCGGTCATGACCTCCTGTGAACCCGGCTTTTCGCCGGCCATGTCCGGAGGATATCGGGTGACGCACACCACCGGATCAGACGGCAAGATCAGGCGAGATTTCTTTCAGACGGACATAGACAGAGGAACTGCGGCTATTGTGCCTTACTGCCTTTCCTGGACTGGATCAGCTCCGCTGTAAGCTTGACACCAATCACCATGTTCCCACCTCTTTAGTGTATTCCACTGTAGTAACTGCGCACGGTAACCTTCAGGGATTCTCCGAAACGGCGCTTGAGGGCGCTCATGACTTGATCCGCCTTCTGCTGGCTTTCTGGCTTGAATCCGCCCCCTTTGACGTAGAATTCATTCATGCTGACCATCAAACGCCTGTCAGCCTCGGTGTATATGAATGACACAATCACGCCTTGATCATTCGGATCCACGAAGCTTCCCGCCTTTCCCCAGGCCAGGACCTCCCAGATTTCCCGGTTGGCAATGCCGCTGCCACGCACCTCTGTCATCTGAAAGCCTTGGCGACGCATCAGGACGTAGACATCGTGGAGTTCTGATGGCTTTACATTGCTCACCGAGGCCCTGAGACTCCCGCTCTTGTTGATCCAGGCATCCGCACAGCCTGTCACTGCAAGGCACAATAGCGCCAGTCCAATGGTCCGAATGAAACGTACGATGCTTGACATGAAAACCGGCAAACTCCTTTGCCTGGCGGCGCATATGTCGCTGCAACGCCTACGATGCGGTACGGATTCCCGGTCGATTTACAGGAAGAACGCTTGGTATCAAACGCTGATGCCGTTTCGGACCCCAATCAAGCGATTTCGGCTTGGCCGTGCGGGAGACGCGGTGGGAGTGACATTTGACGCAGCCAACTGGCGACCGGAGCGACGATGGTCAGCTATCGAAGTAGCTTGCTTACACCTATGCGGCTGTTTCAGGTTGGCAGCGATCCGGGCGAGCACCCACACCAGATGCCCTGCCGAATTGGAAGTCGTTAGCGGTATTATGATGAATACCAACCACTTAATCCCCCGTTCCGGTCAGGATACTGCGCGGCTCAGTCGGCGAAGTCCTCGATGATCCGGTCGATCTCATCCCGGCAGGAGCGCGCGATGCGGAACTGTTCGGCGGCAGAGCAGGTATTCGTCTCCTCCAGGTCGCCCACGACCAGGATATTCTCGTCGTTCAGCTTGTTGGCCGGCTCGGTGTAGTTGAAGCTGCCGAAGATCGTGAGTTGATCGTCGATCACCATCAGCTTGTGGTGCAGCTTGCCCAGCCCGTCGCGTCCCCCGGCGACCCTGATGTCGATGCCCGCTTCAACAAGTACATGCTTGGCCGCCCATTTCTGGTTTGCCTGTCGCCGGTCAAGCACACCTCGGATCTTGATCCCGTTGCGGTGGGCCGCAACCAGCGCGTCGTCGATGCCCGAGGACTGGGCGAAGGTGAAACAGGCGAAATCGACCCGGTTCTGCGCCTTCAGGATCTGCTTCATGATCTCCATCTCGGGCGCATGATCGGGCGCGAAGAGCGGCTTGACCCGCACGCCGGACACGCGGGCCTCCTTGGGAGCCTTCCCGTGCAGGATGGAATTCTTGCCGAAGCGGCCCTCGCGGATGTCGCGGTATTCCCGCTTGAAGGCATTGGCGACTTCGGCATCGTCGATCACGACGACGTGGTTGAGGTTCTTGGTCACGCCGGTCGTGGTGAAATTCGTGGACCCGGTCAGGACGGAGTTGCCGAGGATCATGAACTTCTGGTGGAAGATATCGGGATTGAAATCGACCTTCACATCGGTGGTGGAGCGGAGGATGGCGCTGAAGATCTGCCGGTTGATCTCGCGGGAGCCAACGGCCTCATGGGCGTCGGCCACGGATTTCGGACGCCGCGTGTTCAGCAGATAACTCTGCTCGATGACAAGGTCGATCGACACCCCGCGCAGTCGCGCCTCGATGATCGCTTCGCCGATGGCTGGATTGTCGATTTCCTGGATGGCGATCATCAGGTTCTGCCGCGATTTCGCGCGCCCGATGAACTCGATGATCGGTTCCAGAAGCGAATCCGGGCCGCCATGTTCCTGTGGACCCAGGTAGACGGCTATGTCGCCGCTGATGATGGGCATTGCCCTCCCTCCCGCGTTTTCGGCAGCGTAGGGCGCGAAGGTCGCAATTGAAAGCGACATGTCGCGTATGGAAAGCCAGTGTGGCGAAGGCCGGGCAGAAGGAGAGCGCCATGAAGATCGGTTTCATCGGGTTGGGGAATGTGGGTGGCAAGCTGTCGGGCAGCTTGATCCGCAACGGGCAGGATGTGACGGTATACGACCTCAATCCCGATCTGATGGCGGCAAAGGTCGCCGATGGGGCGCGCGCCGGAAGCGGTCCTGCGGCAATGATGCAGGAGTGCGAGGCCGTCATCACCTGCCTGCCGAGCCCGGCCGCCTCCGCCGCCGTGGTGCAAGAGATGCTGCCTCATGTGGGGCCGGGCAAGATCTGGATGGAGATGTCGACGACCGATGCGGCGGAGGTTCAGCGGCTCGGCGCGCAAGTGATCGAGCGCGGCGGCGCGGCGGTGGACTGCCCGGTTTCCGGCGGGTGTCACCGGGCGGCGACCGGCAACATCTCCATCCTGGCCGGCTGCGACAGGGCCACGTTCGAACGTATCCTGCCGCTGCTGACCATCCTGGGACGGCGCATCCTGCACACCGGCGATCTTGGCAGTGCCAGCGTGCTCAAGGTGCTGACGAACTACCTTGCAACCGCCAACCTCGTGAGTTGCGCCGAGGCGCTGACCGTGGCGAAGGGGGCCGGCATGGATCTTGGTGTGGCTTACGAGGCGATGCGGATCTCGTCCGGCAACTCCTTCGTGCACGAGACCGAAAGCCAGGTGATCCTGAACGGGTCGCGCGACATCTCCTTCACCATGGACCTGGTGAAGAAGGATATCGGCCTGTTCCAGGAGGTGGCCGACCGGGCAGGCGTGCCGCTCGATCTCAACCCGCTCCTGATCCGGCTTTTCGATGATGCGATCGAGCGCTACGGGCCGCGCGAACTCAGCCCCAACATCATCCGGCGGCTGGAGGAAGCGACGGGTCTTGATGTGCGCGCCCCGGGCTTTCCGGCGGAGATGGTCGACGACGAGCCGGAGGAGGTCGGAGCCGAGGTCCACGTGCGCCGGTAAAGATGCAAAGGCGGGCGGCTGCATTGTCGTCATCCGCACATGTCGCGCGTCGTCGGCGCCGGTGTCCGTTGGCCTTTCATACGGCGCTTGTTTGCATCGCGGGGCCTGTGTACTAGGCGCTGCATGACCGACGATACCGAAGTCCTGGCGACGATCACCGCCTCCGCCCCGCGCCGATGGCTGGCCGTTGCCTGTCTGCTCGGCCTCGCATTCCTGCTGATCTACATTGCCATTGCCCGCCCGCCTGCGCTTGGCTGGCAGGTGTTCCTGCTCGGACTTGGCGGCGGCGCGCTCTGGGTGGCGGAGCGGATGCGCCAGGTCACGCGGCGCGTGATCGAACTGACCGCCACGGAGTTGCGCGACAGCAGCGGCACGGTGATCGCGCGGCTTGACGAGATCGAAAACGTCGACCGGGGGTTCTTTGCCTTCAAGCCCTCGAACGGGTTCCTGGTCCGGACCCGAAAGCCCGCTGGCCCGCGCGCCTGGAATCCGGGTCTCTGGTGGCGGATCGGGCGTCAGATCGGGGTCGGCGGGGTCACACCGGGATCGCAGACGAAGATGGCTTCGGACATCCTGCAGGCCTTGGTGGCACAGCGAGACGGCGCGGCCTGAAATCCCGTCAGGACGCGTCCCGCCAGAGCACCTGCGGCGCATAGCGCGGCTTGGTAAAGACGAAGTTCCGCACCTCGGACTGTTCGAGACCGGTGTCGAACGGCGGGTCGTATTGCAGGTATGTCTCGACGACGATGATCCGGTCGCCATGCGCCAACACCGGCATCAGCGGTTCCCACTCGGTTGCCTCCGGGGTATCGGCCGCGGGCATGTAGCCTCGCGCCTGCGACCAGTCGCGGTAGTACTTCTTCGCGATATCGTCGTAACGCACGATCGTGACGCGCAGCGAGGTATCTTCGGGCAGAGAGTTGGTCAGGAACATGAAGAGCTGCCACGTTCCGTCGAGGAATTCGGCGTCCAGCGGCTCGGTCTGCCGCGAGATCATGTCGCCGATCGTATAGGCGGCCTTCTGGTTCACCGCGTAGGTGCGGTATGAATGGAAGGTCGAAAAGAGCGCAAGATAGGTCCAGAAAAGCGCCGGCAGGATCACCACCGCTTCCACCGCGATGCTGCCGCGCTCATCGGACTTGAAGCTCGCAAGGGCTCGTTTCACAAAACTGGTTACGCGCATGTCAAGGCTCCTGCACGAAGGCGGTGACCGAAATCATCCGGGCCATCCCGGCATCGTCGCCGTCCTGGGCGAAGTGGTAGCCGAGACCGGAGGTCGAAAAGACCGGGCGAAACTTGTAGCAGGCCCTGAGCAGCATCATCTGGTGTTCGATGCCGTGCACGAAGGACCTGTTGGGCGAGACCGGCTGGCTCACGTCGGCGCAGTCCGCTTCGGCATCGAGGCCCTGGAAGTTGCGCGGATTGACCGGATTCATCTCCAGCTTCAACTGCGTGTCGCAATTCTCGATGAAGCCAGCGAAATTGCAGATCATGTCCTTGAGATCGTCGTGGGAGTAGTTGGCGCCCGTGTTGAGCCGTACCAGCCGCACGGTCATGTCGAGACCGCGATCGAGGAACATCTGCCTGACCTGGTACACGCCCAGTTCGACCGAGGTGAGGAAGATCGTGAACACCAGCGGCACCAGCAGCGCGAATTCGATGAGCATGTGCCCGTCGTCCTCGCGCCCGAACCGGCGCAGCCGTCTTGTCATGCGACGGATCATTGGGTCAGCCTCAATTCGTTGATCTGGCTAGCAATGGCGGTGAAGGCTTCGCTGATCTCGACACCTTCGACGCGAAAGAAATGACTGGGGGAGGAGGCGCAGCTCTCCAGAACATCGGCGCCGTGATCGTCGACCTCGAAGCCCACGCCCCAGATGATGATGCCCTGGTCCTTGGCCGCGGTGCAGATGGCGTCGGTCAGAGTATCGCCGATCGCGGCCGTGTATTTCTGCCAGTACCAGCTGCTGCGTTGATCCGAATGAATGTAATTGTACATGTAGTACCAGAAGTTGTAATCGTCCCAGTGCTCGTATTCGGAGACGGAGTTGTAGCGGTCGCTTGCAATCCGATTGGACCGGTCGTTCTTTCCGTCGGTCATGACGACCATGGTCTTGAGGGTTTCCGGGTCATCGTAGTTCGCGGGACGGCCGGAAAAGACATTGTCGACGGTGCCGCCCGAAATGAGGCCCGTCACGATGTCCCGGGTCGAGGGATCGAGCAGCGCCGCCCCCCATTTCACCGCCATGAAGATCGAGGTGCCGGCACGCGGCGTGAATTGCGCGATATTCGCTTCCAGACCCGCCGCATCCTGGCTGTATGCCACGATGCTCTCGAACTCCTCGTTCGGACAGACGGTGTCGTCGATCTCGTTGGCGTGGCCGTTGTAGTTCCACTGGAAATGCTGCGCCTGATCGTAGGTGATCGAGGTGTCCAGCGCGGCGGAGTCGAACTCCGCATCCGGCATTTCCACGCAATAGGAGTAGTCGTGGCGATGCACCGTGCTGAGCTGGTCGAAGATGCCCTGGCCGATGTTGACGTGTTCCGAATAGGGAACCAGCGAAATGGAGATCAGGTCCTCGGTTTCCGGTTTCAGCAGGGTGTTGACGAAGATCGTCGCAGCATCCTGGAGGTTTTCCATCTTGTCGTTCCACGCCATCGATCCGGATACATCGACGACGAGCGAGATTTCGACGTTCGAAATGCGTTCTTCCGCCGTGCTCACCGCGGGGGCGTCCAGTTCGGCGACCCCCATCAGGTGCATGAATTGCGTTTCGTGGTTTGTCGTGGCCCTGGCGGTCACGGTCCGGTAGTTGAGTCCCTGGTCCACAAGCACGCTGGCGGATGTGCCCGTGAAGCCGGATTTCAGAAAGTAGTCGGCGACCACCTCGCTGGGATCCAGGGTCTGATCGAGGTCGGCCGCTGCCAGCACCGCGCGGTCCAGCGTGTTCTGCAGCCGCGTGCGTTCCATCTCGTTGTGCATCAGATCGACGCCGATGCCGCCGACGAGGACCATCATCATGATCATGAAGCAGGCGAAGATCGTGACGAAGCCGTTCTCGTCACGTGCGAAATGCCCGAGCCGCCGCCGAAGTTGCAATGTCGCGAGGTCTCTTCGTCTCATACCAATCACCCTTGCTGCCGGAACCGACGCCACCTGGCGCGATCCCAACGGACTCTTTCTCCATTGTCTTTAGCCACGCGAAGATGGCCGGATTTGGGCAGCGCTGTGGCGTTACCGGGGATTGTCCTTCCGGCGAAAACGGTTCGGCCGGTCTGCGTGCGCTTGTCTGGCAGACATCCGGCAGACCATTTCCAATCCGCCGCGATCATGCCGCAGAACTCCCGTTCAGATAGGAAAACCGTGTTCTTTCCCGCCTCGCCGTCATAGGCTCCGGTGAAAATGGAGACCCGTCGCGACTCGTCGGGGAAAGAAGGAGGACAAGAATGAAAGACACCGTGCAGGAACCGAGTTTCCGCGAGAGCGTCGATATCATGTTCAGCCGCGCGGTGGCGCTGATGGATCTGCCGCCCGGTCTGGAAGAGAAGATCCGCGTCTGCAACGCGACCTATACCGTGCGGTTCGGCGTCCGGCTGCGTGGTCAGATCCAGACCTTCACCGGGTATCGCTCCGTCCATTCCGAACACATGGAGCCGGTCAAGGGCGGTATCCGCTATGCACTGGGCGTCAACCAGGACGAGGTGGAGGCGCTGGCGGCGCTGATGACCTACAAATGCGCGCTGGTGGACACGCCCTTCGGCGGCTCGAAAGGCGGGCTCTGCATCGATCCGCGCGAGTACGACGAGGAGGAACTGGAACGGATCACGCGCCGGTTTGCCTACGAGTTGGCGAAACGCGATCTCATCAACCCGTCCCAGAACGTGCCCGCGCCCGACATGGGTACGAGCGAGCGGGAGATGGCGTGGATCGCCGACCAGTACAAGCGCATGAACACGACCGACATCAACGCCGTGGCCTGCGTAACCGGCAAGCCGATCAATGCCGGCGGCATCCAGGGCCGTACGGAAGCGACGGGCCGGGGCGTGCAATACGCGCTGCAGGAATTCTTCCGCCACCCCGAGGACGTGAAGGCTGCCCGGCTTTCCGGCACGCTGGAGGGCAAGAGGGTGATCGTGCAGGGCCTCGGCAACGTGGGATATCACGCGGCGAAGTTCCTGCAGGAGGAGGACGGCTGCGTCATCACCGGCATCATCGAACGCGATGGCGCGCTGTTCTGCGAGGATGGGCTCGATGTGGAGAGGGTTCGCGCGTGGCTGGCCAAGCATGGCGGCATCGCGGGCTTCCCGGACGCAACCCACCATGCCGACGGGGCCTCCGTGCTGGAGGAGGAGTGCGACATCCTGATCCCTGCAGCGCTCGAGGGCGTCATCAACATGGGCAATGCCGACCGGATCAAGGCGCCATTGATCATCGAAGCGGCGAACGGACCGGTCACGGCGGGGGCCGACGAGGTGCTTCAGAAGAAGGGCACCGTGATCATTCCGGACATGTACGCCAACGCGGGCGGTGTGACCGTGTCCTATTTCGAATGGGTCAAGAACCTGTCGCACATCCGCTTCGGCCGGATGCAACGCCGGCAGGAGGAGGCCCGTCACCAGCTTGTCGTGGACGAACTCGAGCGGCTGAGCAAGGACAAGGGGCTGGGCTGGACGCTGTCTCCGGACTTCAAGGAAAGGTATCTGCGCGGCGCCGGAGAGTTGGAACTGGTGCGGTCCGGCCTCGATGACACCATGCGAGCAGCCTACCAGGCCATGCGAGAGGTGTGGCATGCGCGCGAAGACGTGCGCGACCTGCGCACCGCGGCCTATCTCGTCTCGATCGAGAAGGTGGCGGCGAGTTACCGCGCGAAAGGTCTCTAGCGACACGAGGTGCGGGGTGCGGCGGAAGCCTGCGGGATGATCCCGCCGCAGCCCGGCGAATTCCGGCGACGTTGGGCGTTCAGGCTCGGGAACCCGGTTTTCGACGTGTTGGCGAAGCCTGTGCGGATAGCCTCGCGGCGCACCCGTGCCGACTGATGCCTGCGAAACCGGCAGACCTGGCGCAGTTGGTCGCCGCCGGAACGACCCATGTCGAAAAGTGGACTGGTGCCCGGCAGCGCATTTGCTAAGACACGCGGGATGCTACGTGCAGTCTCGGGGGGAAGATGCGGTTTTCGGCGTTCAGGATTCTCAGGGAAGGCTTGACCGGCAACCGCGGTTGGACGCCGCACTGGCGCGACCCGGACCCGAAGCCCTCTTATGACATCGTCATCATCGGCGGCGGCGGGCACGGGTTGGCCTGCGCGCATTACCTGGCCCGGGAACACGGCATCACCAATGTGGCGGTGATCGAGAAAGGCTACCTCGGCGGCGGCAACGTGGGGCGCAACACGACGATCGTGCGCGCCAACTACGGTCTGCCCGGGAACTCCGAATTCTACTCCCATTCGCTCAAGCTCTGGGAGGG
Source organism: uncultured Aliishimia sp. (assembly GCA_965369035.1). Taxonomy (GTDB): domain Bacteria; phylum Pseudomonadota; class Alphaproteobacteria; order Rhodobacterales; family Rhodobacteraceae; genus Aliishimia. The sequence continues at coordinate 331 of CBDUPF010000047.1, read as the reverse complement.
GCTGGAGGAGGATCTGAACTACAACGTGATGCACTCCCAGCGTGGGATCATCAACCTGTGCCACTCGGACGGCCAGCGGGACGCGTTTGCGCGGCGTGCGAATGCGATGATCAACCAGGGCGATGACGCCATCCTGCTCGACCCGGCAGGTGTGCGAAAGATGCTGCCCTACCTCGATTTCGACCAGACCCGGTTCCCGATCTTCGGCGGACTCTACCATCCGCGCGGCGGAACGGCCCGGCATGACGCGGTGGCCTGGGGCTACGCGCGCTCGGCCGACAAGCGCGGGGTGGACCTGATCCAGCAATGCGAAGTCACCGGCATCGATATT
>CBDUPF010000046.1:0-17349 GCA_965369035.1 uncultured Aliishimia sp. | reverse complement strand
CGCGTTCGGCGCCCAAACAGCGAAATGGGTACCGGCGACGCCCTCATGCTCCATCACATGCGCGCCCAGGGCCTTCCACAGCCTGTTATGGGTGCCTTCGCCCAGAAGGTATTCGTCGATCTCGCCCAGAACGGGACCAAACCGGTAGGGGTCTTCCCATTCCCAGCTTTCGCCGTTGTCCCTCCGTCCGACCAGCACATAGGTTTCGGCGCCGGGCACCTTGCCTGTGAACAGCGCGGACCCATCGATCCTGGCCAGGCCGTGGTTCGCCTTGCCGATTCTCGCGGCAACATCCGTGGCACCCGGCGCGAAGGCCGTCACCCATCGGTCCCCATCTCGTGAATGCGGGCCAAGCACCGAAAAACAGTCGTCGAAAACGCCCGCCTCGATACGGTCGATCACGTCGCGGGGCAAACACGCCGCCGCTGGATCAGGCTCCTCCACCATTGAAGGGAAGTGTATGCACATACACCGTCATTGCAAGCGATTACCCCAGTGCAGTGGCATTCCACACATCCTTCATGTAGCCCCGTATCGTCCGGTCGGAGGAGAACCACCCGGAACGGGCCGTGTTCAGCGCCGCCATCCGCATCCAGTCTTCCCGAATCCTGTAGGCCGCATCCACCTCGCGCTGCGCGCGCCAATAGTCGGTGAAGTCGGAACAGACGAGGAAATAGTCCGGCCCGCGAAGGTTGGCGACGATATCCGCGTAGTGTTCGCCATCCCCATGCGAGAACACGCCGTCCTCTATCGCCCCGATGGCCCGTTCGAGCCGCGGATCGGCCGCGATCGCCTTGGCCGCATGTCCGTCCACGGCCCGCCGGTCCTCGACTTCATCGGCGGTCATTCCGAACAGGAAGAAATTCTCCGGCCCGACATGCTCGCGGATCTCGACATTCGCGCCGTCGAGCGTGCCCACGGTGGGCGCCCCGTTCAGTGCGAATTTCATGTTGCCGGTCCCCGACGCTTCCTTGCCCGCGGTAGAGATCTGCTCGCTCAGATCGCTGGCCGGAATCAGGTTTTCGGCAAGCGAGACGTTGTAGTTGGGCAGATAGGCGACCTTGAGGTACCGGGAGGTGACTGGGTCGTCGTTCAGCACCCGTGCGGCGTTGTTGATCAGTTCGATGATCTTCTTGGCGAAGACGTAGCCCGGCGCGGCCTTGCCGGCAAAGATCTTCACGCGCGGCGTCCAGCCCGCCTCCGGCGTGTCGCGAATCTCCTGCCAGAGCGCGATGGTCTCCAGCAGGTTCAGGTGCTGGCGCTTGTATTCGTGGATGCGCTTGATCTGGACGTCGAACATGGCATCCGGATCGAGCGTCAGGTCGTGGTCGGTCCGAACCATGTTCGACAGGGCCACCTTGTTCGCCCGCTTGGCATCGCCGAAAGCCGCCATGAAACCGGCCTCGCCCACATGCGGCTCCAGCGTCTTCAGCTGTTCCAGATCGTCGACCCACCCCTCGCCGATGGTGTCGGTGATCAGCTTCGACAATGGCCTGTTGCTGGATTGCAGCCAGCGCCGGGGTGTCACGCCATTGGTCTGGTTCACGATCCGATCCGGATGCAGGCGGTGGAGTTCGCGGAACACCGTCTTCTTCATCAGATCGGTGTGGAGCGCGGACACGCCGTTCACTTTGTGAGCCATGACAAAGGAAAGATCGCCCATGTTCACATGCCCGTCCGAACGCACTGCCATCTTGCGGGTCGGGTTCGCCTTCTTGTGGGCCTCGTCGATCCGCTCGATCAATTGCATGTGGCGCGGCAGGAGCCTGCCCATCAGAGTCTCCGACCACGTTTCGAGCGCCTCGGGCAGAAGCGTGTGGTTGGTGTAGGACAGCGTCTCGCGCGCGATGCCCATCGCCTCCGCGAATTCTAGCCCATGCTCGTCCTGCAGCAGGCGCACCAGTTCCGGACCCGCGATGGCCGGGTGGGTATCGTTGAGCTGGATCGCCGCCTTTTTCGGCAGGTCCTTCAGGTCGCCATGCTCGGACTGGAACCTGCGCAGGATGTCGCGCAGGCTGGCCGCGGTGAAGAAGTATTCCTGCCGCAGCCTCAACTCCTTACCGGCCTCGGAGGTGTCATCGGGATAGAGCACACGGGAAATCGTGCGGGCCTGCATCTCCGGCATGGCCGCGCCGAGGTAGTCGCCGCGGTTGAAATCGGCCAGGCTGAACGGATCGGTGGCGCGTGCCCGCCAAAGCCGGAGCGTGTTTGCCCATTTTCCGTTCCAGCCGATGATCGGGGTGTCGTAGGCTTCGGCGCAGACCGCTTCGGCCGGGGTCCACGTGGCCCTTGCGCCGTCCTCCCGCACCGTGCCGCCAAAGCCGATAGGCAGCATCGCCTCGGGTCGCTCGAACTCCCAGGCGTGAACCTGCAGCAGCCAGGTTTCCGGCTCCTCGACCTGCCGGCCCTCTTCGTCGAAACTTTGCCGGAACAGCCCGTGCTCGTAACGGATGCCGTAGCCGAAGGCCGGGCACCCGATTGTCGACAGCGACTCCAGGAAACAGGCCGCCAGACGCCCCAGGCCGCCATTGCCCAGCGCGGCGTCGGGTTCGTTGTCCAGCACCGCATCGGTATCGAGGCCGAATTCAGCGAGCGCTTCGCGCGCCTGGACGTCGAGGCGCAGATTGACCAGCGCATCTTCCAGCAGACGCCCGATCAGGAATTCCATCGACAGGTAGTACACACGCTTGCCGCCGGCCTCGTAGGTCTTCCGGGTCGAGGCGAACCATCGATCCACGATGCTTTCGCGCACGGCATAGGAGAGCGCCAGGCGCCAATCGTAAATCGTGGCATGGTCCGGGTCCTTGCCGACGATATATGTGAGTTGATGGAGAATGCTGTCCCGCGTGATCACTGCCAAGCCGCCTTTCATTACCTGCGCGCCGAGGGCTGTCTACCCGCACACACAGGGAACTTGAAGAGCACGATCCCGGTCGGACGGTCCCGCGATGCGATGCGTGCCAGATCCGGGGCATTTCTGGCCGTCCTTTTCTGTGTCGCAGACCGGCACACCGAATCCGGAAGTACGAAAATCTTCCGGTCGGGCCAGGAGGAGGTCACCGATCACGTGGCCGCATCGGCCGGTGGCACGCGGTTCGACGCGATGTTCGACACGGTCGGTGGCGCCAGCGCGGCTCGAAGCGGCTGCGTTTACAACGCAGGTTGTTTCCACCGTCTCGGTGCCTCCCGCGTCACCCTCGTTTGCGGGCTCAGTCGTCCGGCCGGTCCACATCCATCGCCGCTGCAATCAGCCCCGAGCACAGCAGCGCCGATTTCGCCAGCGCGCTCTCGTCGAAGTCGAAATTCGGCGTGTGGTGGTCGTCGGCGAGGTCGGCGCCCAGAACAAAGATACCGCCCTGCCCGCCCCGTGCGGCAACCCGCCGGGCCAGAGTGGCCGCGTCCTCGCTCGCACCGAAGAACATGTCCGGCAGCACCGAACCGAACGCGCCCGTGGCTGCATTGACCCGCGTGGCCCAGTCGGCAATTCCCGCGGGGTTGGAAAAGCCGTCGGCACCGCCACCGGGCGCAAGGCTGCAATCGACACCATGCGCGCGCGCGGTCGCTTCGACGAAGTTCCGGCACCGCGATTCGAGCGCGTCAAGATCCTCGGTCTCCTGTGCCCGCATCTCGAACGTCAGCGTGGCCTCTTCGGGCACGATGTTGACGGCCGTGCCCGCGTTCAGGAGCCCCACGTTGACGCGCATTCCCGGCCGGCTGGACTGCGCCAGGGTGTGAAGGCCCATCGCGATCTGACAGGCCGCGAGCAGCGCGCTGCGCCCGGCTTCCGGTGTCTTGCCGGCATGGGCCGCGCGTCCCGTCAGATGGACATCGTAACGCGCGTTGGCCAGCAGCCCGTGAACGGCAAACGCGGCCGTATCGGAGGGCACCCCGAGCCCCAGATGAATGGCGAAGAACAGGTCGACATCGTCCATCCAGCCAGCATCGGCCACGGCACGACCGCCCCGCCCGCCTTCTTCGGCCGGCTGGAAGAGCAGTTTCAGCCGGCCGCGACCGGTCTGGAGCAACGGTTTCACGGCGCGCGCCACCGCGAGCCCGATCGCCGCGTGGCCGTCGTGCCCGCAGGCGTGCATGATGCCCGGATTTCGCGACGCGAACCCCTGGGCCGAGGGCGCATGATTGCCTTCAGCCTCGCGAATCGGCAGCGCGTCGATATCGACCCGCATGCAGACGGTCGGTCCCGGGCGGCCCGTGTCGTGGATCGCGATGCAGCCGGTGTCGCCCTCCCCCGGGATCGGCTCCGCGCTCATCCCCGTGCGCTCCACCGGGCCCAGGAAATCCGGGCCTGCGACCACCTCGTAACCGGACGACCTGAGCTCCTCGACGATGGCTGCGGTCGTCTCGATCTCCTGCCAGCCGAGCTCGGGATTGGCATGGAACTTGCGCCGGTCCGCGATCAGGCGCGGGGTTTCTGCCGCCACAAGGTCCCGCAGTCGGGACCGCGTTTCGGCAGAGAGATCGGCGGACTGGGGTTCTGTTGCCATGGCCGGATGCTAGGCAACAGGCAGGACGCGGGCAACCGAAACCCGCCCGCCGCCGGGCACCGACCCCGCCACGTCCCTGTGCCAACGCGCGTCGCCCACCGATGACCCGCCTGGTTCCGACGCAGGTCCTGCCAGGCGTCCTACCGAACCTTCAGCGTCGCGAGACCGATGGCCGCCAGAATCAGCGAGATGATCCAGAACCGGATCACGATCGTCGGTTCCGACCAGCCCAGCTTTTCGTAGTGGTGGTGGATCGGCGCCATCAGGAAGACGCGCTTTCCCGTGCGCTTGAAGTAGATCACCTGGATAATCACCGACAACGCCTCGACGACGAAAAGACCGCCGACGATGGCCAGCACGATCTCGTGCTTGGTCGCCACCGCGATCGCCCCCAAGGCCCCGCCCAGAGCCAGCGATCCCGTGTCCCCCATGAAGACGGCAGCCGGCGGCGCGTTGTACCACAGAAACCCGAGCCCCCCGCCAAAGAGCGCGGCGGAAAAGATCAGGATCTCCCCCGTCCCGGGCACGTAATGGACGTCGAGATACTCGGTGAAGTCCACGCGGCCCACGGCATAGGCGATGACGCCCAGCGTACCGCCCGCGATCATCACCGGCATGATGGCCAGCCCGTCGAGACCGTCGGTCAGGTTCACGGCGTTGGCCGCGCCCACGATCACGAGGATCGCGAAGGGGATGAAGAACAGTCCGAAATTCAGCAGCACGTCCTTGAAGACCGGCAGCGCCAACTGGAACTGCAGCTCCGCCGGGTGGCTGAGCGAGGCCGCCGTGGCGGCGACGGCGGCAATCAGGATGCCCGCCAGCATCCGCACGCGCCCCGGCACGCCCTTGGTGTTCTGTTTCGACACTTTGGCGTAATCGTCCGCGAACCCGATCAGCGCGAAGCTCAGCGTCACACCCAACACGATCCACACATAGGGATTGTCGAGCCGCGCCCAGAGAAGCGTCGAGGTCGCCAACGCACCGACGATCAGCAGACCGCCCATCGTCGGCGTTCCCGCCTTGGTGAAATGCGCCTCCGGTCCGTCGTCGCGGATCGGCTGTCCCTTGCCCTGCCGCTTGCGCAGCACGGCGATCAGCGGCCTTCCGAAGAGGAATCCAAACACAAGGGCCGTCAGGAACGCCCCACCCGCGCGAAAGGTGATGTACCTGAACAGGTTGAAGAAATCGCCGCCGTCGGACAGCAGGGTCAACCAGTAAAGCATCTCAGACGTCCCTGCTCATGACGTGTTCATCTCGGATTGTGCGCCCGCATGACCCATTTTCCGGATTGCGTCAACGACAAGGCCGAGCTTCATCGACAGCGACCCCTTGACCATCACCACGTCACCGGCATCCAGCCGACCGCGCAGCCAAGCGGCCATTTCCTGGCTGGTCTTGGTGCTGTGGCCGCGCTTGGCTTCGGGCAGTGCGGCGTAAAGCTCCTGCATCAGCGGGCCCACGCAATGGACCAGGTCGATCCCGTCGAGCGCGGGCAGCGTGGCAATCGCGGCATGGAGCGCCCCGGCGGTCGGCCCCAGTTCCATCATGTCGCCCAGCACGGCGATGCGGCGCCCCCGGCTGACGCGTCCGATATCGTGCCGGGGCCGCGCCGCGGCGAGCACGGAAAGTGCAGCGGTCATCGAAGCGGGGTTGGCGTTGTAGCTTTCGTCGATCAGTTCCAGCGTCTGGTGATCCTCCACCGGATCGAGACGGATCACCTCGCGCGCGCCGCGGCCCTTGTACGGAGTCCAGCGGCCCAGCGACTGCACCGCCAGCGCGGGATCGGCGCCCATCTCCTGTGCCGCGGCCAGCGCCGCAAGGCCGTTCATCGCGAAATGCTCGCCCGGGGCGCAGATCTTGAAGAGCAGCTTGTGCCCCTCTGCGTCGGCCTGCACCACGGTCACGTCGTCGCGGATCTGCGCGTCCGTCAGCGTGAAGTCGCGCCCCTTCCGCCCGAAGCCGAGACGTCGGCACCCCAGCGCGTCGGCCCGCGCCGTCAGAACCTCGGCGGTCTCGATATCGCTGTTCAGGACCGCGACACCGTCCGGCTCCAACCCGTCGAGGATGCTGGCCTTTTCCGCGGCGATCCCGAGGACGTCGTCGAAGGCCTCCAGATGCGCCGCGGCCACGGTGGTAATGATCGCCACGTGCGGACGCGCAAGCCGGGCCAGCGGCGAGATTTCGCCGGGATGATTCATGCCGATCTCGATCACGGCGAATTCCGTATCCGCCGGCATCCGCGCGAGCGTCAGCGGCACGCCCCAGTGATTGTTGTAGGAGGCCGCGGACGCGTGGGTGCGCCCCTGATCCCCGAGGATCTCGCGCAGCATCTCCTTGGTGGAGGTCTTGCCCGCCGACCCGGTGATCGCGACGACGCGGGCGGCGGTTTCGGCCCGCCGCGCGCGCGCCAGGTCTTCCAGCGCGGTCTGGACATCCTCCACGATGAGAAGCGGCGCATCCTCCGCCACGCCCTCCGGCACATGAGTGACAAGCGCGGCGGCGGCACCTTTCTTCAGCGCGTCGGCGACAAACTCGTGCCCGTCGCGCACCGCCTTGAGCGCGACGAAAAGGTCGCCCGGTGCAAGCGTTCGCGTGTCGATGCTGACGCCGATCGCGGACCAGTCGGCGGTTGCGCGCCCGCCGGTGGCCGCAGCGGCCGCCTCGGATGTCCACAACGTCACGTTCCGCACCCGTCGAGTGCCGCCACCGCGATGCTCGCCTGCTCCACATCGTCGAAGGGCAGCACGGCATCACCGACGATCTGCCCGGTCTCGTGCCCCTTGCCTGCGATCAGCAACGCATCCCCGGGGCCCAGGGCATCCACCGCGCGCAAGATCGCCTCCGCCCGGTCGCCCACCTCCGTCGCTTCCGGGCAGCCATCCATTACTGCGGCGCGAATCGTGGCGGGATCCTCGCTGCGCGGATTGTCGTCGGTGACGAAGACGACATCGGCGTGCCGGGCCGCCGCCTGGCCCATCAGCGGACGCTTGAACGGATCCCGGTCCCCGCCCGCGCCCACGACCACAAGAAGCCGGCCCATCACGTGTGGCCGCAGCGCGCGCAGCGCCGTCTCGACCGCGTCGGGGGTGTGGGCATAGTCGACGAAGACAGCCGCCCCGTTGGACCGAGTGGCGGCAAGCTGCATCCGGCCGCGCACCGTGCGCAGGTCCGCCAAGGCGGCGAACACGTCCTCCGGCGGCGCACCGCAGGCCAGAACGAGGCCCGCGGCCACCATGACGTTCTCCGCCTGGAAATCGCCGACAAGGTTCAGCCGCGCCTGCCAGGCCCGCCCCCCGTAGGAGAAGCGCACATCCTGTCCCGTGGCATCCATCCGCTGGCCTTCGAGCCGCAGGTCGGCGCCCTCGCGGCCGACCGTGATGACCTTCTGACCGCGCGCGACGGCAATCGCCAGCATGTCCGGGCCGCGCGCGTCGTCGATATGGATCACAGCCGTGCCGTCCTCCGGCAGGACGCGTGCGAAAAGTGCTGCCTTTGCATCGAAATACGCCTCGAAGCTCTCGTGGTAGTCGAGGTGATCCTGCGTGAAATTGGTGAACCCCGCGGCCTTCAGCACGACGCCATCCAGCCGGTGCTGGTCGAGCCCGTGCGAGGATGCCTCCATCGCCGCATGGGTGATGCCGTTGCGCGCGGCCTCTGCCAGGGTTCGGTGCAGCGTGATCGGCTCGGGCGTGGTATGGGCCAGCGGCGCGGCCCAGGCGCCCTCGACCCCGGTCGTTCCGAGGTTCACCGCAGGCAACCCCATGTGAACCCAGATCTGGCGCACGAAGGTAGACACGGAGGTCTTGCCGTTCGTGCCGGTGACCGCGACCATCGTCTCCGGCTGGGCCCCGAACCACAGCGCGGCGGTCCGGGCCAAGGTCTCCCGCGGGCGGTCGGTAACGATCAGCGCGGCGTCCGACGCAGCCAGCTCGGCAGCGGCGATCCGCGCGCCCTCAGCATCGGTGAGGATCGCCACGGCCCCCATGCGCAAGGCGTACTGGATGAACTCGCCACCATGCATGCGCGTGCCCGGCATGGCGGCAAAGAGATATCCGTCCTTCACATCCCGGCTATCCACGGCCAGTCCGGAAATGGCCGGGTTCGCCCCTGCCCTGGCCATGAGCCCAAGCTGCGAAAGGGTTTTGGTATTGCTGCCCATCTCTGCCCCGCGACGGACCGGTTGACCACGGTCCGCTGTGTCGCTCGTTATACCAGCCCGGCGAGCCGGCTCAAGAAGCCGGAGGGCGAATTCGGGGCCGGACAAGGAAATGCGCGGCCGGCCGCACCCGGCGTCCTCACCTGTCGCTGGCCCATCGCGTCTCGGAAAGCGCTATCGGCACGTCCTTTGGCCGCAATCCCAGAAGCGGCGCGATGCGCTGGATCATCTCCGCGGCGACGGGAACCGCCGTCCAGCCCGCGGTGCGCCGCGGCTTGTCGCCGCTGGTTTCCACCGGCTCGTCAAGCGTGACGACAAGAACATATTTCGGATTGCTGGCGGGAAAGATGCTGGCAAAGGTCGCGATCACCTTGTCCTCGTAGTAGCCGCCGCGCGGGCGGGGTTTGTCCGCGGTGCCGGTCTTGCCGCCGACCTCGTAGCCTGCAACCTCGCCCATGCTGGCGGTTCCTTCGGTGACAACCTTGCGCAGCATCTTGCGGGCTGCGGCGGCGGCCTTGGCGCTCATCACCCGGGTGCCAGGGTGCGGCCCGGGCTGCTTGAGCACGGTGGGTGGGACGTAGCGCCCACCGTTGGCGACGGTCGCATAAGCGGCGGCGAGATGCATCGGGCTGGTCGAGATCCCGTGACCGTAGGAGACCGTCACCGCGCTCAGATCGGTCCAGCGCTGCGGATAGAGCGGATCGCCCGTCGCCGCTTCCACGATCTCGAAGGGCGTGGCCTCCAGCATGCCGAGCTGTTCCATGAAGCGGCGCTGCCTCTCGGAGCCGATCATGAGCGCGAGGCGCCCGGTGCCGCGGTTCGAGCTTTTGACGATGATCTCGTCGACGGTGAGCGTGCCGTAATTCTTGTTGTTGAACTCGCCGATCGTATGGCCGGAGATCTTGAAGGGCGGGCGCGTGTCGATCGGCGTATTGGCGTTTACCAGCCCGAGGTCGATGGCCTGCGCGGCCGTGAAGATCTTGAAGGTGGAACCGAGTTCATAGACCCCTTGCACCGAACGGTTGAAGAGCGGGCTGTCCCCGGCATCGCCCGTGGTCAGCGGCCGCGGCCGGTTGTTGGGATCGAAATCCGGCAGGGACACGACGGAGATGATCTCGCCCGTCTGCACGTCCATCAGGACGGAGGTCGCGCCCTTGGCGTTCATGATCCGCATGCCGCCGTAAAGCACACGCTCCGCCGCGGCCTGCACGGTCAGATCCAGCGACAGCTGCAACGGCCGGTTGCCGTTTGCGGGATCGCGCAAGTACGCGTCGAACTGCTTTTCCACCCCCGCCACACCGATCACCTCGGCGGCGCTCACGCCCTCCTTGCCGAAGGAGGTGCCGCCCAGGACGTGGGAGGCCAGCTTGCCGTTGGGATAAAGCCGCATCTCGCGCGGGCCGAACAGCAGCCCCGGCTCGCCGATCTCGTGCACCGCCTGCAACTGCTCGGGGCTGATCTTCTTCTTGATCCAGACGAACTTGCGCTTGCCGGTGAAGTCCCGGACGAGCCGGTCACCGTCGAGATCGGGGAACACCTTGACCAGTTCGTGGGCGGCGCGCACCGGGTCGACCATCTGCGGCGGCTGGGCGTAAAGCGCGTGGGTCTCGAAATTGGTCGCCAGGATCCGGCCTTGCCGGTCGACGATATCCGCGCGTGCGGCGGAGATCACGGCACCCGGTGCTGTCGCGCGCGGCTCAGACGGCTCGGATGTGGCCAGATGCCCCATCCGCGCGCCGACCATGGCGAAGGCGCAGAAGAAGAAGACGCCCAGAACCAGCAGCCGGCCTTCGGCGCGGGTCCGGGCCTGGTCCCGCATCTCCTCGTGCCGGATGCGCTTGTTCTCGCGCTCGATCGCCTCGGGGTTCTCACCGCGAGAGCGGGCATCCAGAATCCGCGCAAGCGGACGAAGGGGAACGCGCGTTGCCGTCATCGAAGTACCTCCCCATTGGCCGAACTGAGCTCGATCGGGTTCGTGATCGTCAGCAGCGGGTCCGGCGGATAGGCCACCTGGTCGACCTGCCCGAACTGGTCAGGGCGCAGCGGCAGCAGTTGCAGCCGGTCGAAATTCAGGTCCGCCAGTTCGCGCAGCCGGTCAGGCCGGTTGAGATAGGCCCATTCGGCGCGCAACACGGTCAGCCGGGCATGGGCCGCGCGGATCTGAACATGGAGTTGCCCCGCCTCCCGCAGCGCCTGCTGGGTCGCGTAGTTCTCGCGGTAGGCCCAGAAAGCCAGGCCCACCACGGCGAAGGCGGTCAGGATATAGAGGATCGTTCTCATGAGCGTGCTCCCGGAAGTTCCGGCATGGCTATATCGTCGGGCGTGACCTCGCCCGCGGGTGCATCGGTTCGCCGCGCCACGCGCAGCCGGGCGGAGCGGGCACGCGGGTTGCGCGCCAGTTCGTCCGCATCCGGCGCGATGGCCTTGCGCGGGGTCAGTTCGAATTGCGGCGGCTTCTCTTCGGTCTCCGGCGCATAGCGGTTCGCGCGGCCGCCGCCCCCCGAGCGCGCCGTCAGGAAGCGTTTGACCATGCGATCCTCGACGGAATGGAAGGTGACCACGGCCAGCCGTCCACCGGGTGCCAGCGCACGTTCTGCCGCCATCAGACCGCGCCAGAGCTCACCATATTCGTCATTGACCGCGATCCGCAGCGCCTGGAAACTGCGCGTTGCCGGATGGGATTGCCCGGGCTTCTGACGGGGAAGGCAGCCTTCGATGATCTCGGACAGCTGCAGCGTTCGGGTGATCGGCGCCTTTTCCCGTTCGCGGACGATGACCCGTGCAATTCGCCGCGACGCGCGCTCCTCGCCGTAGTGGAAGAGGATATCCGCAAGCTGTGCCTCATCAGCGCGATTGACGATGTCGGCGGCGGAAGGGCCGTCCTGGCTCATGCGCATGTCGAGCGGGCCGTCCTTCTGGAAGGAGAACCCGCGTTCCGCCTGGTCGATCTGCATGGAGCTGACGCCCAGGTCGAGAACCACGCCATCGAGCCCGGTTGCGTAGTCGTCCATCCGTGAAAAGACGCCCTGCTGCATCACGATCCGCTCACCAAAGGCTGCGGCCCAGTCTGCCGCCATCTCGAAAACGGCCGGATCGCGGTCGACGGCGATGACCTGGTCGGCACCGGCCTCCAGCAGCCCGCGAGTGTAACCGCCCGCCCCGAAGGTCCCGTCGAGCCACCGGCCAGTGACCGGCGCCACGGCCGCGAGCAGGCTTTCGAGCAGAACGGGAACGTGGGGCGTGTCGGAACCGGAGGAAGGGGCAGCGGTCATCGCTCTCACCCCCCGTCAGATCCGTCGAGGAAGCTGAGCGGATCCACGTCCTCGCCCAGATTGTCGAGCCAGGCTTCGGTCCGTGCGACCTCCTCGGCCTCGTAGGTCTCGGGCTTCCAGATCTGGAACGTGTCGCCGGCGGCGATGAAGAACGCCTCGTTCTCGAGCCCGATCTTGGCGCGAAGCTTCGCGGGCAGCACAAGCCGGCCGGTCTCGTCGACGGTGGTGGGAAAGGATTGGCCGTTGAACAGCCGCTCGAGCATCTTGCGCTCCATCGAGCCGCGCGGCAGCCGTTCGATCTTGGCGTCGACTTCCTCGATCGCCTCCATCGTGTAGCATTCCAGGAATTTGCGGCGGTGGTCGCCGTAGACGATGACGAGTTCCGGATTGTCGCTGTCGTCGCGCCAGTTCGGGTCAGCGGCCTCCAGAACGCGGCGAAAGCCGGCGGGGATCGAAACCCGCCCCTTGCTGTCCACCTTGTGGTGGCCTTCGCCTCTGAACCTGCGTGCCACGCCCTGCCGTCCCTATGTACCGCGCCTCCGGCCCCCTGAAAGCGGGAACGGCGGGTTGAACCGCTGCCACTGTTCAACCCGCCGCCCTCGTCCCGCTGTGCGGGGTGTCCAGCTGCGCGCGCCACCTGGGGGGATGTCTGCTCGCCCGCGCGCCGGATCTCTGGTCCGATGAAAGAGGTGTGCCTGTATGAAACCTGCTTGTTCTTTTTGTCTCACGTTGGGGTCGTTTGGTGCCCCGTTGCCTGCCTTCATCCGATGACAAAGGGATGCCATGGGAATACATGGGTTGGCAACTGTTTTCTTGGGTTTCAATGTACTGGATATGGTTTCCAGCGAGTTCCCTAAACAACATGTAGAACATGCGTACGGGCGATTTACGCGATATTTGGGATTTCATGGCTTTCTGCGCACAATATATGGGGAAAAACTCGATCTCCATTGGATCAGAAGGTTTTCCCATGTTTTCCCAGAAAAACTGATCCAATCAGACGGCCCAACGATATGTTGTTGTTTTGTTCTCGCCCACGCTCCAAGAATCACGAGCTTTTGCGCGAAAATTGATTCGATGCGATCGTCACAAAGCCTGCGCGCCCGTGATTTCCCATGCGACGATCCGTGGAACGGCCCATGTCCCACAAATTCCCGGAAAAGGCCGGTCAGTCGCCGCGGTAGGCGGCTTCGAGCGCAGCGATATCTATCTTCGCCATCGTGAGCATGGCCTGCGTTGCGCGGGCGGCGCCGTCCGTATCTGGGCCACCGACCGTTTCCGAAAGCTGCTGCGGGACGATCTGCCAACTGAGGCCAAACCGGTCAGTCAGCCAGCCGCAACGGTTCGCCTGCCCGCCCGCGACAAGCGCATCCCAGAGCCGGTCGGTTTCCGCCTGGTCCGCGGTCTGGACCGAGATCGACGCAGCAGGCGTGTGCGGATGCCGAGCTCCGCCGTTCAGGGCCTGGTAGGGTGTGCCGGCCAGGCAGAAGTTCACCACCAGCGGTGGTGTGTCGGCTTCACCCGGGTCGTTCTCGATCCACGAATCGGGGAGCAGGGAGGTATAGTAGCGCGCCGCCTCCAGCCCCGTATTGTCGAACCACAGACAGGTGCGGACCTTCCCGGTCGCACCCGTGACGCCGGTCACGCCATTCCCCCAGCGATCAGACCTTCCGCGATCCTGAGGTAGGCCTGCGCCAGCGGACCGTCCCCGGTCGCGACGGGTTTGCCTGCGTCCCCGGCCAATCGCGTTTCCAGATCGATCGGCAGCACGCCCAGAAGCGGCAGGCCGAGCTTTTCCGCTTCCGCCCGTACACCGCCATGCCCGAAGATCTCGTGCTCGGCCCCGCAGTCGGGACAGACGAACATCGACATGTTCTCTATGAGGCCCAGAACCGGCGTCTTCAGCGTCTGGAACATGTCGAGCGCCTTGCGAACGTCCAGAAGCGCCACGTCCTGCGGCGTGGAGACGAGAATCGCACCCGTAACCTCCGACCGCTGGCAGAGCGTGAGCTGCACATCACCCGTACCGGGCGGCAGATCCACGATCAGCACGTCGAGCTCGCCCCATTCCACCTGCCCAAGCATCTGCTGAAGCGCGCCCATCAACATCGGGCCGCGCCAGACCACCGCCTTGTTCTCGTCCAGCATGAAGCCGATCGACATGAGCGTGACACCATGCGCATGCAGCGGGATGATGGTCTTGCCGTCCGGGCTGGCCGGGCGCTTGTTCACCCCCATCATGCGCGGTTGCGACGGACCGTATATATCCGCATCCAGCAGCCCGACCCGACGGCCAAGACGCGCCAGCGCCACGGCGAGGTTCGAGGCGACTGTGGATTTGCCCACCCCGCCCTTCCCGGAGCCGACGGCGATGATCCGGTCGACACCGGCCGGTTTCGTCGGCCCCGCCTGCGGTGTCGGGTGTCCGCCGATCTTGAGACTCGGCGGCTTCTGCGGAGGTGCTTTCGCGGCCGGACCATGTGCCGTCAACGCGACCTGGGCCGCGGTGACCCCGTCAAGCGCGCGCACTGCCGCCTCTGCCGCGTCCCGCACCGGCCCCATCTGCCTTGCCATCTCGGGCGTGGGCGCCTCGATCACGAATCGGACCTGCCCGCCATCGACCGCAAGTGCCCGGATCATGTCCCGTTCGATCAGGTTCCCGCCGTCGGGGAGCGTGATGCGCTCCAGCGCCTTTCTTATCTCAGCTTCTCCTGCCGCCACGCTTTCTGCCTCCGTTTAAGACGCCTTGCCACATTAATCGGCGCTTGTTTCACGAACTGCAACCAATCCTAACAAGGATCGGTAAGTTGTTCACGCAAATGAAAAATTTACCTTAGGGTAAGTTTGCACATCACGCATAGCTGCGTTGCAGCATTGATCATTGTGCAACTGCAGCATGCCCCTATATAACCATCACAAGAAACAAGAGACGCAAAGCAGAGGCAAGACATATGGCCTTCTTTACAGATACGAACCACCGCGATGCGGGCATGATGGAACTGGCGACCTCGTCGCTCTCCCACTGGCTGTCCGGTGTTTCCGAAACCATGGCGCGGCGCAGAATCGCCCGCACGACATACTCGGAGCTTGCGAGCCTTAGCGATCGCGAACTGGCCGACCTGGGCATGGCCCGGTCCCAGCTGCGTCGCATAGCGTGCGAAGCAGCCCAGGGCAAGCTCTGACACCGGATCAGGTATCCCCTTCCTCCTCCCTGGGGGTGCCTGTCTACAGGCGGCGGTGGCGCTTTCCTCCTCCCTAGCGTCACCGTCGTTTGCCCTACACGGAGCGGTCTCCTCCTCCCTTTAGGACCGCTCTGAATAGACGGCGGCGGCGCTTTCCTCCTCCCTAGCGTCGCCGTCGTTTTATTTTCCCCCACAGTGACCTCAGTTCAGCACGCGCCGCCGCCCTCCCCGGCGTATCGGTCGAGAGATCTGCAGGTTGGCGGTCTGGTCCAGATAGCCGAGAAACGCCTTCGCGGCCGGACTCGGGCGATCATCGTCGGGCAGAAGGTCGAGCGCGACACGCGCCTCCAGCGGCGCATCGGCCACATCGTCGAGCGCGAACGTCCATTCCAGAAACCCCTGCCGAGCCGCGTCGCGCGCCATGTCGCCTTTGGCGTCCATCGCGCGGAGGCCCTGATAAATCTGGGAAAACAGCATTCTATCGTCCTTTCCGCCCACATCCCCGTGGGCGCTCTGGCAGGTGACGGGACGGAGGGCGGACAGTGAACCGACCGCTTGCGTCCGACCGCCACCCGCGGTCCGCATGATCCCAAGGCTGGTTTCCGGGCTCGGGGCGGGTGGGCCAGATGGCCCGGCGCGCGGCGCCTTCCCGGGGGCAATCCCCAGTGGCCGTGGCCGCGACCGTCCCGCCCTCACCGTTGCGGGGGCAGCGCCGGGTTTGCACCGGCTTCCCAATTCTCCGGACATTGCGATCCGGCACCTCGGACCCAAAGGCTAGAGCCCGCCCGCCTCACCTTCAAGCGGGAATCCGTCATGGGTCACCGGTTTGCGACGCGGTTTGGGATCGTCAGAACGGAATGTCGTCGGAAGCGCGGACAAACCGCGCGACCACCTTCTTGGTACCGGCCTTCTCGAAGGCGATCTCCAACTTGTCGCCCTCGATTTCGGCGACGTTGCCGTAGCCGAACTTCTGGTGGAACACCCGGTCGCCCACGGTGAACCGCGAAACCGCCTCAAGGTCGATCACGCTGTTGCGGCTTTCCCGCGGCTGACTGACTGGGCGCTGGCTTGCGCGGGACTGCAGGCGCTTCCAACCGGGAGAGTTGTAGACATTGGCCTCCGCCGCGCGCGCCTCCAGGCCCGATCCACCCGAGGCTCCGGGCGCCGCCGCGCCATAGCCGCCGCCATAGAGGCCCGGGGGTGTCAGAACATCCACATGCTCTTCGGGCAACTCGTCGATGAAGCGTGAGGGCAGCGAGGATTGCCACTGGCCGAAGACGCGGCGGTTGCCGGCAAAGGAAATCGTGCAGACCTCCTCGGCCCGCGTGATCCCGACATAGGCCAGCCGCCGTTCCTCCTCCAGCCCCTTGAGCCCCTGCTCGTCCATGCTGCGCTGCGACGGAAACAGCCCGTCCTCCCAGCCCGGCAGAAACACCATCGGAAACTCGAGCCCTTTGGCCGCATGCAGCGTCATGATCGACACCTTGGCGCCGCCATCGTCGCTGTCATTGTCCATGACGAGGCTGACATGTTCCAGGAACCCTTGCAGATTTTCGAATTCTTCCAGCGCCTTGACCAGTTCCTTGAGGTTCTCCAGCCGCCCCGGAGCCTCCGGGGTCTTCTCGTTCTGCCACATCGCGGTGTAGCCGGATTCGTCAAGGATGATCTCCGCCAGCTCCATGTGGGTCATGTCCGCGTTGCCCGCCATCCGGCCCCAGCGCGCGATCCCGTCGACCAGTTCACGCAGCGCGGCGGCACCCTTGCCCTTGATCAACCCCGCATCCACCGCCAGCCGAGCGCCTTCGACAAGGCTCACGCCATTGCTGCGCGCCGTGGTCTGGATCACCTGCTGCGCCTTGTCGCCGAGCCCCCGCTTGGGCGTGTTCACGATCCGCTCGAACGCGAGGTCGTCGTCCGGGCTGGTCACCACGCGGAAATAGGCCATCGCGTCGCGGATCTCCATCCGCTCGTAGAAACGCGGGCCGCCGATCACGCGGTAGGGCAACCCGATGGTCAGGAACCGGTCCTCGAACGCGCGCATCTGGTGGGAGGCGCGCACGAGAATGGCCATTTCATCAAGGCTCATCGGCCGCACGCCGCGGGTGCCGGACTGCGCCGCCTCGATCTCCTCCCCGATCCAGCGCGCTTCCTCCTCGCCGTCCCAATGGCCGATCAGGCGCACCTTCTCGCCCTCGCGCGCCTCGGTCCAGAGCTCCTTGCCGAGCCGGCCCTTGTTG
>CBDUPF010000045.1:0-17365 GCA_965369035.1 uncultured Aliishimia sp. | reverse complement strand
ATGTCACTTTCGACATAGACAGCCTCGATCCGGCCTACGCCCCCGGCACCGGCACGCCGGAGATTGGCGGGCTGACCACGCCGCAGGCGCTGGAACTGATCCGCGCCTTTCGCGGCTTGAACATCGTCGGCTGCGACCTGGTCGAAGTGTCGCCGCCCTATGACCCGAGCGGGAACACGGCGCTGACCGCGGCCAATATCCTCTATGAATTGCTCTGCGTGCTGCCCGGCGTCACCTACCGCTGAGCGCGCCGACCTCGAAAGGAAGGACCCGATTTTGGGACTGCGGGCGACTCTCTGGATCATCGCGGCCATCGTGCTGGGGGTCATGGTTTACGTCCGCCTTGCGCCAACCGATCCGGCACGCTGGCACCAGCCGATCGGGTCCGCCACGGACATGGACATGCAGAACGGAGCCGTGCGCATCGTGTCCGCCAGTGACGGGGCTCTGACACGTCTCAACGAAATCGCGCTTGCCACCCCGCGGACGCGGATTCTTGCCGGGTCGGTAGAGGAGGGGCGGATCACCTACGAGACGCGGTCGAAGATCATGGGCTTTCCCGACTACACAACCGCCGAAGTCGTGGACGGCCGGTTGCGCGTCTTTGCGCGGTCACGATTCGGACGGAGCGACTTCGGCGTCAACCGCGCCCGCATCGAGACCTGGCTGGCGCAGCTCTGAACTCAGGCAGCCCTGCTGCACCTCGCGCCACATCGGCACGTTCAGCGACATCTGGCATTGCGCCATGAACATCCGCCCGTCGACATGCAGGCAGATCGTCTCGCCCAGTTCCACGCGCGCGCCTTGGCTGTCGGTGCAATAGCAATCCACCGTCTTGCCGCTCGGCGTGACCACGTCCGCCGAAACCGGCGAGGTCAGGAGGGCAAGGCAGATCATCCAGCGTGTCATCGTCTCACAATACACCAAGGGCCATGCTTGACCAACACGGTCCAATGGATCATCACCTTGCAAATGATCACTTCCGAGCGACTTGAGCAAATTCGCCAGCGCTTTCAGTTTCTTGAAGCGAAGATGGCGCAGGCCGGCGGCGGCGAGATGGCGGCCCTGGCACGCGAGTATTCCGAGCTTCGTCCGGTGATGGAGCAGATCGACGCTCATGCCCGGATCACGGCCGGCATCGCGGAGGCGGAGGCGATGCTCAAGGATCCCGACATGCGGGAACTGGCCGAGGAGGAACTGGCCACGCTCCGCGCCGAGCTTCCGAAGGCCGAAGCCGCGCTGCAACTCTCGCTGCTGCCCAAGGACGCGGCGGACGCACGTTCGGCCATGCTGGAGATCCGGCCGGGAACCGGCGGCGAGGAGGCCGCTCTCTTTGCCGGCGACCTGCTGCGAATGTACCTGCGCTATGCCGAGGCGCGGGGCTGGAAGGTCGACATCATCGAGGAGCAGGCGACTGAGCTGGGCGGCATCAAGGAGGTCGTGGCCCATGTCTCGGGCCCCAATGTCTTCGAACGGTTGAAGTTCGAGTCCGGCGTGCACCGGGTTCAGCGGGTGCCCGAAACAGAAAGCGGCGGGCGCATCCACACCTCCGCCGCGACGGTGGCGGTCCTGCCGGAGGCGGAGGATGTGGACATCCAGATCGATCCGAACGACCTGCGCATCGATACGATGCGGTCCTCGGGCGCCGGCGGGCAGCACGTGAACACGACCGATTCCGCCGTGCGCATCACCCATATCCCGACCGGAATCGTCGTTACCAGTTCGGAAAAGTCACAGCATCGAAACCGCGACAAGGCGATGCAGGTTCTCAAGGCGCGGCTGTTCGACATGGAGAGACAGCGGGCGCACGACGAACGTTCCGCAAGCAGGGCGGCGCAGGTCGGGTCGGGCGACCGGTCGGAACGCATCCGGACCTACAACTTTCCCCAGGGCCGCTTGACCGATCACAGGATCGGTCTCACGCTCTACAAGCTCGACGCGGTGATGGGGGGTGACCTGGACGAGATCATCGACGCGCTGATTGCCGAAGATCAGGCCCGCAAACTGGCGGAGATGGACGCATGACCGCCGCCGAGGCCCTTGCGGCGGCCGCGGCCCGGCTGCGTGCGGCCGGGGTGGACGATCCCGCGCGCGACGCGCGGGTTCTGCTGGCCCACGCCGCCTCTGTCGACGCGGCCCGGATCACGCTTATCGCGCCGGAGGACCTCGCACCGGATATCGAGGAGCGATTCGACAACCTCGTGTCTTTGCGCGCCGTGCGCGTTCCCGTGTCCCACCTGATCGGGGAGCGCGAGTTCTATGGCCGCCGGTTCAAGGTGTCCGGCGACGTTCTCGACCCGCGGCGGGAGACCGAGACCCTGATCGAAGCGGCGCTGGCCGAACCTTTCGGTTCCGTGCTGGACCTCGGGACGGGGTCGGGTTGCATCCTGGTGACGCTGCTGGCCGAGCACCCGCATTCAGTCGGCATGGGCGTGGATCTCAGCGAGGCAGCCTGTCTGCAGGCAAGCGCCAACGCGGTTCTGCACGAGGTCTCGGCACGCGCCGATATTCGCAAGTCGGACTGGTTCAGCGCGGTGGAGGGTCTGTTCGACCTGATCGTGTCCAACCCGCCCTATATCAGCCGCGCCGAAATGGACGAGATCCAGCCCGAGGTCGCCCGGCACGAGCCGCGCATGGCGCTGACCGACGAGGAGGACGGTCTTTCGGCCTATCGCGAGATTGCGGCGCGCGCGCGGACGGCCCTGGCACCCGGCGGGCGGGTGCTGGTCGAGATCGGCGCCACGCAGGGCGCGGCCGTGCAGGGGATCTTTGCCCGCGCCGGCTGGACGCAGATCGAGGTGATTCCGGACCTCGGCGGGCGCGACCGGGTGGTGCAGGCCCGCATCGGCTGACATACCCGACAGGTCACTTTTTTGTTCGAATTCGCCGGTTTTTTCGAGTTTGTCCTTGCCCAGCGACGCCGAGCGTGGTTATCAAGGAAAGAGCTTGGGTGCAGGCGATGGCCTGCACAGGCTCTTCAAGCCCAAAACGCTGGCCAAAATTGCCCGGTGCAAGCGCACCCCGCGCCAGCTAGATGACAATCAAGACACGTCAGGTTTCATGAAGTCTTCAAGATCCCGGTCCCGGAACAAGAACCGTAACAACCGCCCTACGGGCGGCAATGTGGTCAATCGCGTCTTTGACAGCTCCGGCCCGGAAGGCAAGGTTCGCGGGACTCCACAGCAGATCATCGACAAGTACAATCAACTGGCGCGTGATGCGCAGCTGAGCAATGACCGTGTCGCGGCAGAGAACTTCCAGCAGCATGCGGAGCATTACCTGCGGCTGTTGAGCGAGGCCATGCGCGAGATGGAACAGCGTCGGGAGGAGCAGGAGCGGCAGAACCGCGAACGCCAGGCCGAACGCGACCGCGAACGCGCGGAACGGCAGGAACGCGAATCCGCAGCCGACTCCGCGCCGGGCGGCACTCCCGGTTCCGGCGACCAGCCGGAGATCCTGGAAACGGCGGGCGAGGACGCCGGGCTGGTCGAGACGCCGGAAGGCGGCCAGAAGCCCAAGCGCGCGTCGCGTCCGCGCAAGCCGAGATCTCCCAAGAAACCGGCAGCCGGGAGCGAGGACACCCCCTCGCAGGATCCCGACAGCAACGCGCCCGAAGCGGCCGAGTAATCACGCACCGTCCAGGCTGCGCGCCAGTGCGCAGAACGCCTCTAGCGGGACGGTTTCGGCCCGGTCCGTCGGACGTATGCCCGCGGCCGCGAGATGATCCTCGATCTCCGGCGACACCGATTTCAGCGCGGCGCGCAGCATCTTGCGCCGCTGGTTGAAGGCAGCCGCCACGACGCGCTCCAGCGTCCCGGGACGTGCAGGAAAGCGCGGTTCCGGCAGGGCGGTCAGATGCACCACCGCCGAAGCCACCTTGGGTGGCGGTGTGAATGCCTCTGGCGGCAGCGACATGACCAGTCGTGCGTCCGTCCGCCAACTGGCCAGGATCGAAAGCCGCCCATAGGCCTTGGACCCCGGCGGCGCGGTGATGCGCGCGGCGACCTCCCTCTGGAACATCAGCGTCAGGGACTGCCAGAACGGCGGCCATTCGGGCGGCGTCAGCCAGCGCACCAGAAGCTCCGTTCCGATGTTGTAGGGCAGGTTGGCCGCCACGCGGATCGGCGGGTTCAGGTGGTCAAGCGGGTCGACCGTCAGCGCGTCGCCCTCGATGATCTGCAACCGCCCCGGATAATGCGCCGCGATCTCCTCCAGCGCGGGGCGGCACCGTGCGTCCTTCTCGATCGCCAGCACGCGGCGTGCCCCTTCGGCGAGCAGCCCGCGGGTCAGGCCGCCGGGGCCCGGACCGATCTCCAGCACGTCGCATTGTGACAGGTCACCGGCCTGGCGGGCGATCTTGGCGGTTAGGTTCAGGTCGAGCAGGAAGTTCTGCCCCAGCGACTTGCGCGCGCTCAACCCGTGCGTGGCGATCACCTCGCGGAGCGGCGGCAGGTCGTCGATCCGGCTCATCCCGCGGGATTGCGCCGTCGCCGCGCCATGTCGGCTGCCATGCGGATCGCGTGGATCATCGAGGACGGGTTGGCCGCCCCTGTGCCCGCGATGTCGAGTGCCGTGCCGTGGTCGGGCGAGGTGCGGATGAAGGGCAGGCCCAGCGTCACATTCACGCCCCGGTCGAAATCCAGGGTCTTGATCGGGATCAGCGCCTGGTCATGATACATCGTCACCGCCGCATCGTATTTCGCGCGGGCGGCGGTATGAAACAGCGTGTCCGCCGAATGCGGGCCGGTCACGAAGATCCCTTCGTCTGCCATGTCGCGTATCAGCGGCGCGATCCAGCGGACCTCCTCGGTTCCGATGGCCCCCCCTTCGCCGGCATGGGGATTCAGCCCCGCGACCGCGATGCGGGGCGTGTCGATGCCGAACTGATCGCGCAGACCCGCCGCGGTGATGGCGATCGTCCGGCGGAGCAGGTCCGGGGTCAGCAGGTTCGGCACCTGCGCCAGCGGGACGTGGATCGTCGTGGGCACCACCCGCAACTGATCGGAGGCCAGCATCATCACGACGTCCACGTCGCCGGCAAGATGGGCGAGATACTCGGTATGTCCGGGCCAGGGGAACCCGGCGCCGTCCTTCAGCGCCTTCTTGTGGATCGGCGCGGTGCAGACCCCGCCCGCCGCACCGATCTGCGCGAAGCCCACGGCGCGCGCGATCACCTCGATCACCGAATGCGCCTGGGCGGGGTCGAGCCGTCCGGGCGTTACGTGACCGGGGAAATCATGGTGCAGGACCGGCAGGGCGGTACTCGCGACACTCGCAGCCTCGGACGGTGCGGAGATTTCGGCCACCGGCGTTCCGGCCGGCAGGTGCCGGGGATCACCGATCCAGAACAGCGGGATGTCGTGGCGCAACGCGTTCCAGGCGGCCGCTGCGATCTCCGGTCCGACCCCGGCCGGTTCGCCGCAGGTCACGGCAATGGGGGCGGGGGTCATCGCTCGCGGATGCGGGCGTCTGCGCGCAACTGCTGGATGAAGCTGTCGGCGAGGCCGGTCAGGCGTTCCTGCCGAAGCCGGGCCGCGATGGCGTCACGGCTGACCTCCTGGTCGAGCGCCGGCGTCCGGCCGCACATCATCAGGAACACGAGGGCCGATCCATCCGCCGTGGTCAGCGCCGTCGACACCTCGTCCTTGTCGAGCTTGGCGAGTTCGATCGCGATATCCTGCGGGACCTCGCCCGGCGCCTTGGTGTCGCGAACGAGGACTTCCTCCGGCTGCCCCTTGGCCACACCGTAAAGGTCATCGCACCGGTCCACACGCGCGCGGATCTTCGCCGCCTCGTTCAGCGCCGCTTCGCTGCGTCCGCCGGGGATGAAGTAGCGCGCATACTCGATGGCGCTGTATTCCGGGGCCGGGGCTTCCGTCTCCTGAATGTCGCGCATCTGGAACAGGGCAACGGCGTTTGGCAGGGCGATGGGTTGCGTCACCTCTCCGGGCGCCAGTGCCAGGATCTGCGGCCGCAGTGCCGGCGGCAGATTGGTGATCGGCGTCCAGCCGAGGCGACCGCCTTGCCCGCGCGAGGCGGTCGCCGAGTATTGGCGGGCAAAGGTCGAGAATTCGGCAAAGGTCGTGGATTGTGCGATGCGCTCTGCCCGGGCCAGAACCGCATCGGCCTGGGCGGGCGGGGCCGGCATGATGATCTCCGACAGCAGAACGCGCACGCCGCTGCCCGTGCTGGCCGCCGCCAGCGCCCGGTCGATTTCCTGGTCACTGATCGAGACGCGGTTGCCGAAGCGCGCGCGGATCAGCTCGCGCCAGGAGATGCCGACGGAGACGAAGTCGCGGAACGTCTCTTCGGAGATGCCGCGCTGCGCCAGCACGTCGATGAACTGATCTGCCGTCAGGTCTGCGCGGCCGGCGAATTCCTCCATCCCCGCGCGGATGCCCTCTTCGGTCGCCTCCAGACCCACCTGTCGGATGACCTGCATCCTCAGCCGGTCATCGATCAGCTCCTGCCGCGTGGTCTCCAGCCCGGAATTGGCGGGCGAGACGATGCGCAGGAACCGCTGGCGCTGTTCGATCTCGTAGGCGGTGATGATGTCGTCATTCACCTCGATCACCGGCGCGAACGGGTTCTGGGCCATCGCGGGCGAGGCCGGCGCAAGGAGCGCAGCCGCGGCCAGCATGGGAAGGATCCGGGTCACAAGGCGGGCGATGAACATGATCTGGTGTAGCTTTCTGTTCCGTTCTGGGCCGAAAAGCCCCTCAGGGCGATGGTAAAGCCGAAATTGGTCGTGGGCTCAACACTTGTCGACGTGTAAAAGCGACGCTCCATCGACAGGACCATGGAGACGCATTCGTTGTCGTAGCCAAGGCCGAGCCCCGCACTGGCGGTGCGGTCGTCCTCCACGTCATAGCGCCAGTTGCCGGACATACTCCAGTGGCGATTGAACTGGTAGCTGCCGTCGAAGGCGAATTCGGAGATCGCCTTGAACCGGTCCTCGGCCGGATCCAGCGCCAGCCAGAGGTAGCTGCCGCCGAGCGTCAGGTCGTTGCCGGTCCAGTCGCTGCGAACTTCCGCCTTGGAGAAATCGAAGCTGTCGTCGAACAGGAAACGGCCCCCCAGCGACAGGCCGGACTGGGTGCGGATCTGTCCGGCCACGAGGAAATCGGATTCGGTGCCGCTCAGCCCGGAGGTGCGGGTGAAGTCCGCGATCGCCTCGTCGCGGAATATCTGGCCGACGGAGACATAACTCTCCCAACCATCCGGATCGTAGCGCGCCCAGTTGAGCCCCACGGCCAGGACGCCGCCCAGTTCGCGCCGGTCGGCCTCGGGAAACCGGGACAGCGCGAAGAGGTTGCCCTCGTCGAATTCCACCTGCGTGCTTTCATCGTTGGCGACGTTGAGCCGCCGTCCGTCCATCCAGGCGAGTTGCACCACCGGCTCGAGGAACTGCACGGCGCCGTCGGGATCGGTCCGCGTCATCGGGTAGCGCAGCGCGAGCGCCCCATGGCTGTAGATGCGCGATTCGGTTCCGGCATAGATGGTGTCCTGCCGCGTGTCGAAAGTGTCGAAGGCCACGCCCAGCCGCGTCTCGGCCCGGAGCCCGCCGGCCAGTGTCCAGCCGCGCAGCCAGCGGATGTCGCCGTGGAGCCGGGTGACGTCGCGTCCCTCGCCGGGTGTCGGATCTTCGGAACTGCGCAGGTGCGAATGGGCGACCAGACCGAACCGCAGCTCTCCGCCCGTAGCCTTCGGGAAGAACCGGCGTTCGTAGATCGTGTCGACGACCACGGTGGGAAGGGTCGAATCGTCCTCGCCGTCGCGCAGCGAATGGAACCCGATGAGTCCCGCACTGATGTATTCGTCGCGGCGCGTCCGGCTCACTGTCACAGCGCTGTCGAGCCGGTCCTTGTAGGAGTAGCCGTATTGATTGAGGTAGGCGTCGTCCGACGTGATCTCGACATCGAAATCCAGCCGGAAATCGCGGGGCAGCGAGAAGGCCCCGGACCCGAACAGGTAGAAGCGATCTTCGCCCGGACGCAGGTTGTCGTCGGTCACCGCGCCGTCGAAGGTGACGCGGCCCTTGCGGAACGCCTGCCGGTAGCGGAATTCGAGCGTCGTCGTCTCCGGCGACAGGTAGGGTGTCAGCGTCAGGTCGCGGTGATCCCCGAGCTTGAAGAAATAGGGGATCTTGACGCCGGTGGACAATTGCGAGGTCGTACGCACAGACGGGATGAGGAAACCGGTCGCGCGCTTCAGTGTCGGGTCCGGCAGGCGCAGGCGCGGCAGGTAGAGGATCGGGACGTTGCCCACGCGGAACTGCGCCCCGTCGAGATAAAGCTGACGTTCCTCCTGATCGTGCACGATCCGTTTCGCGCGGATCTGCCAGAGCGGGGGACGGCCGTCGTTGCAGACCCGGCAGGAGGTGACGGCGGCCTTGTAGAGTTGGCTGTAGCGCGCGTCGACGCGGTTGATCTGCACCGCGGCCAGTTGCAACTGCTGATCCAGGACCAGCCGGGCGGAGCGAAGGATGCCGTTGCGGAGATCCGTATCGAGTTCGGCCTCCGAGGCGAGGATCAGGACAGAGGCGCCGTCGCGCAGCACCAGCGGTCCCTCGAAGGTCAGCCGGTCGGTGTCGCGGTCATAGGTGATCTGCCGCGCGGTGAGGCTCAGGTCGCCCTGGAACACTTCGACGTTGCCGCGTGCGATCAACACCCGTTCGCGCGTGACCTGCACGTCGTCGGCAACCAGAATAGCCGCTTCGGGCTTGGCAACCTGCGCGGTGGCGGGGGGAAATGCCCCGATGGCCAGCCAGAAACAGAGGCAGAGAGCGACGCGGATCATCCGTCCTCCACATGCAGGATCAGCCCGACGGCCAGCAGGTTGCCCGCGATGGGTACCGCCCAGGCCGCGAGCGGGATCGCAAGCTGGCCGTTCTCGCCCAGTATCGTGGCGAAACTGCGCGCGAAATAGAGCGCGAAGCCGAGCAGGATCGCGGCGAGGACCGCCGGGCCGGTGCCGCCGAAGCGCGCGTGGCGCATCGTGAAGGCCGCGCCGATCAGGACCATCGCCACGAGAAACAGTGGCCGGGCGAGTTCGGCCTGGAGCCAGACCTGCTGGCGGCGCGAGGAGAACCCGGCCTGTTCCAACTGGTCGATGAATGCACTCATCTCCCAGATCGACACACCCGAAGCCGCGCCGAGGCTTTCCCGGATACGCTCGATGGTGAGGGTGGAGGGCAGTTTCAGGACGTCGTGCAGGCGCGCCTCGGCCTCGGGGTTGTTGCCCGGTGCCAGCGGCCAGTCCTTCGCCGACCGAAGCGACCATTCCCCGTTGGCCAGAGCCGCGCTCGCCGCCTCGATCCGCCGGACCGGGCCGCCTACCGGTGCGTAGCTGAGGAATGTCACGTCATAGAGAACCGAGGCGTCGGCATTGGAGCGGGTGGCGCGGATCACCGTCTGCCCCTCGTCGCTTCCCTGCCGGAGCCACAGCCCCTCGCCGGAGACCGAAAGCGCCGCATTGCCGCCGGTCCGGTAGCTTTCGGAGAGGGTGGCGAAACGGTTCGAGGAGGCCGCGACGATCGGGCCCAGCGTCGTGACCGCTACCACGCCCGCGATCACCGCGACGGCCACCGGCGCGATCATCGACCGGATGGCGGACCGACCGGCGGCGCGGGTCACGACCAGTTCCGAGGTGCGCGCGAGCGTGACGAAGAGGGTAATCGTGGCCAGCAGCGTGATCAGAGGGAGGATCTGATCGACCGTGCCGGGGGATTTCAGCAGCATCAGCGCGAGGATCTGGGCAAAGGTCACGTCCGCGTCGGCGAAATCGCGCAGGAGGTCGATCACGTCGACCAGCGCGATGAAGCAGAACAGCACAAGCGCGAGCCCCAGAAAGGCGGTCAGGAACTTGCGCGCGAAATAGAGGTGCAGGATCATGCGACCGCCTTTCGCCGAAGCCGGAACGGCCGCGCAGCGACGGTCAGCAGGAAGACGACCACCAGGGCCCCCGTGACGGTCGGCACGTAGGCGAGCGGCCAGAGCGACACGTTGTCCCGGATCGGGTCGGTGATCGAGGCGCGCAGCCCGTCTAGAAGCAAGAGCAGGGAGAAGGCGATCAGGATTTCCCGCCAGGCCCCGAAACGCGAAAAACCGCCGCTCACCAGAACGGAGTAGCCGACCAGTGCGGCGATCACGGCAAAGGCCGGCTGCGCGAAGCGCGAATGGAATTCCTCGGCGATCACGCCAGGCTGGTAGCCGCCCTGTTCGACGATATCTGTCCAGTTGCCCATCAGTTCGGTCGTGAGCATCGACCGCACCTGCCGCGTGCGATCCTCCTGTGCGTTGACCAGGCCCGAGATATCGTATGCGAAATCGTTGAACGTTGCCGTGGTCAGGCGCTTGTCGCCCGTGTTGAGGCGCTGCGCCAGCCCATCCACCATGATCAGCGACGTCCGCCCGTCCTGCCGCACCAGATAGGCGTCCGCGGCGGTGTAGATCTCCCGCGTGTCGGAATCTCGGCGATCGGACAGGAACACGTCGTGCAGCACCCCGTCCTCGCCGATTTCGCGGGTGTAGAGCGTGACACCCCTGGACGGGTGCAGAAAGGTGCCTTCGGTCAGGATGCGCGCGGACACGTCCTGGTTGATCTCGTTTTCGCGAACGGTGAGTTCATCAAGCGCGGCCGGGACCAGCACATGGGCCAGAATCGCCATCATCGCACCGACGATGAGGCCGAAGTAGAGCACCGGTCGCGCCAGTCGCCAGGGGCTCGACCCCGTGGCCAGCATGACGGTGAGTTCGGATTCGACCGAAAGCCGGTTGGTAACGTAGACCGACGCGGCAAAGGCCGCCAGGGGCAGGACCAGCAGCACGAGGCCGGGCAGCCCCAACGCCGTGAATTCCAGGAAGACCAGCGCCGACTGGCCGTCTCCGATCAGCTTGTCGAACAGTTGGACGGCGCGATTGATCCAGAAAACCGCAACCAGAACCAGTGCGAAAAATCCGAAAAACAACAGAAGTTGCGACAGCATGTACCTGTCGAATTTGCCCAAGTCGTCGTCTCCCGAAGCAACGCTGCGATCCTGGCGGTCAAGTTAGCCGATACGGCGGGGCGGGAAAACTGCAATCTGGTCTTATCCCGGTCGCCGCGCTAGGACGGGTGCGGACAACAAAAGGGCTTCTACATGACACTGCTTTCCCCCGGATTCGTTGCGACCGATCTCGACGCCATCAAGGAGACGGAGGGTCGCGTGGCCGTTCTGGTGACGCCCGACGGCAAGCTCGACCCCGGTGCGCGGCGAGTGAACCGGCTGACCAAGGGGGCGCTGGTGCGTCTGGCCGAAAGCAAGCGGTTCGAAAAGCTGGGCGAGGGCGAGATCCTGTCGCTGGCCTATCCGGCCGGTCTTGCGGCGGAGGCCATCGACGTCGTGAAACTGCCACGTTCGGCCAATGCCGCGCTTGCGCGGAAGGCCGGGGCCGCATTGGCTTCGGCGCGCGGGTCGAGCGCGGCGACCGTGCTGGCCGGCAACCTGCGGCGGGTGGCGCAACTCACCTTCGGGCTGGTCGCGCGCAGCTACGGGTTCGACCGGCACAAGACCGCCGACAAGGAGGATGATGGCGGCTCGCTGACCGTCATGTGCACCAAGCCCGAGGACGCCACGCGGTTCTACGCGCCGCTGGCTGCGGTGGCCGAAGGCATGTTCATGACCCGCGATCTGGTGAACGAACCCGCCAACGTACTGACCACGACCGAGTTTGCCCGCCGCCTGGGCGAGATGGCGGAACTGGGCCTGGAGGTCGAGATCCTCGAAGAGGAGGAACTGGACCGACTGGGCATGCGCACGCTGTTGTCGGTCGGGCAGGGCTCCGCGAGCCCCAGTCGCGTTGTGGTGATGCAGTGGAAGGGCGGGGCCAAGGACGAAGCGCCGCTCGCGCTGGTGGGCAAGGGCGTCGTCTTCGACACCGGCGGGATCAGCCTCAAGCCGGCCGCGGGCATGGAAGACATGACGATGGACATGGGGGGCGCGGCGGTCGTTGCGGGCACGATGCGCACGCTCGCCCTGCGCAAGGCCAGGGCCAATGTGGTCGGGCTGGTCGGGCTGGTCGAGAACATGCCGTCCAGCACCGCCACGCGGCCCGGCGACGTGGTGAAGTCGATGAAAGGCGACACGGTGGAGATCATCAATACCGACGCCGAAGGCCGTCTCGTTCTTTGCGACGTGCTCTGGTACGCGCAGGACCGGTTCAAGCCCGCGGGTATCATCGACCTTGCGACGCTGACAGGCGCGATCATCATCGGGCTCGGCCATGAAAACGCGGGCGTCTTCTCCAATGACGACGATTTCTGCAACGCCTTCCTCAAGGCGGCCGGAACCGAGGGGGAGGGCGCCTGGCGCATGCCGCTGGGCAAGGCTTATGACGACATGCTGAAGTCGCGGATCGCGGATGTGAAGAACGTGGGCGGTCGCCCGGCGGGCTCCATCACCGCGGCGCAGTTCCTCAAGCGCTTCGTGAAGGATGACGTCCCCTGGATCCACCTCGACATCGCCGGGGTGGCGTCGGTTAAGTCGGACACCGCGCTGGCACCGAAGGGGGCCACCGGCTGGGGTGTGCTGTCGCTGAACCGGCTGGTGGCGGACAGGTTCGAAACCGACGAGTAGGTCCGGCAGGTGGGCGCGGTCTACTTCTACCACCTGACCCGGCGTCCTCTCGAGGCGATGCTGCCACAGCTCTTGCAGCGGAGCCTCGCGCAGGGCTGGCGCGTGGTCGTGCGTGGCCGGGATACCGCGCGCATGTCCTGGCTGGACGAACGTCTGTGGCTGGGACCGGAGGACCAGTTCCTGCCGCATGGGCTGTCGGGCGGGCCGCATGACGCGCTGCAACCCGTTCTGCTGACCACGGAGACGGGGCTCAGCGCGGATTGCCTGATCTGCATCGACGGGGCCGCGCCCGCTCCTGCGGAGGTGCAGACGGCGGAGCGCGCGTGCGTCGTCTTCGATGGCAATGACCCGGTGGCCCTGGATGAAGCGCGCGGCCACTGGAAGTCGCTGACCGGCGCGGGTTGTGCCGCTCAATACTGGTCCGAGGAATCGGGGTCCTGGGAAAAGAAAGCGGAAACAGCCGAATAGGGCGTGATCCTCACGTGAATCCCGGCCGCCATGCCTTGCGGTGAGCAGTCACTGCCGGCTGAGGATCAGCTTGCCTTCGGCGATTTCTATACGATCCCAGCGATGCAGGTAGGACATGCCAAGCAGCGACATGAACATCTCGCCCTCGTTGACGAAAGCCGGCACGTCGCTGTCGCGGATGCCGCCGATTTCGATACCTTCAAGCCGGACCGGTGCGGTGCGCACCTCGCCATTAGCCGTCTTGGCCCGCCCGTAGAACTGCAACTTGTCGACCGGGAGCCCGGCGCGCTCCGCATCCTCGCGCGTCAGGACGATCTCGCTGGCTCCGGTGTCCACGACAAAGTCGATCGGCGCGCCATTGACCTGCACGGTCAGGTAATAATGCCCGTCGCGTCCGCGCGGGACTTCCACGCGGCCCTGGTCGGCGAAGACGGACTGTTTCGGCATGAAATCGTCGCGAATATCGTCCCAGATACCGAAACCGGCAATCGTGACGACGAAGATGATGATCCACGCGGCCCCGTTTCGGAACACACGGCCTGCGCGGCTCTGGAGGAGCGACGTGAGCATGATCAGGACGATCACACCCATCAGGATCGCGCCGAGAACCAGACCTGTATCGTAATTTCCCATTCCCGGAATATAGGGGCTCCGCGCGCGGCGCCTAGTGCGATTCCGCGGCGTCGAGCCGTTCCTGCGCGGCAAGCCAAAGCGCCTCGGCCCGGTGGAGACCTTCCATCACCTCCGCGTACTTGCGGTTCCAGGTTTCGAGCTCACCGGATCGCTTGTCCTCGTAAAGCTCTGGATTCGCGAGTTTTTCAGCCAGCTTGTCGCGCATCTCCTCCAGCTTTTCGACGCGGCTTTCGCATTTCCGCAGCTCCGAACGCAGCACCAGGATCCGTTCTCGCGACGGTCGTCTGGATTTCGCTACCTCCTTGGGTTTTTCGGGCTTTGCGGGCTGGCTCAGCAGATGCGCGCGGTAGGACTCCAGATCGGCGTCGTAAGGGATCACAGTACCATCGTTCACCAGCCAGAGACGGTCGGCCACCAGTTCCAGCAGGTGCATGTCGTGCGTCACCAGGATGACGGCGCCGGAATACTCGGTCAGCGCCTCGACCAGCGCCTCGCGCGATTCGATGTCGAGGTGGTTGGTCGGTTCGTCGAGGATCAGCATGTGCGGCGCATCGATCGTGGCGATCAGCAGCGACAACCGGGCCTTCTGACCGCCCGACAGTCGGCCCACCGCAGTCTCCGCCTGTTCGGCGCCCAATCCGAACCCGGCCAGGCGCGCGCGCAGTTTCGCCGGTGTCTCGGTCGGGCGCAGGCGGCGCAGATGGTCGAGCGGGGTTTCATCGATGTGCAACTCGTCGACCTGGTGCTGGGCGAAGTAGCCGATCCGCAGCTTTGACGATTTCACCATCTTGCCCGCCATCAGCGGCAGCCGGTCGGAGAGCAGTTTCGCAAGCGTCGACTTGCCTTGTCCGTTGCGGCCCAGCAGCGCGATGCGGTCGTCCTGGTCGATCCGCAGGTTCAGCCGGCGCAGGACCGGTTTGCCGTCATAACCCGTCTCCCCGCCTTCAAGCGCGATGATCGGCGGGGAAAGCTCCTCCGGCGCGGGGAACTCGAACCGGCGCAGCGCGGCCTCCTGCGGGGAGGAGATGGGCTGCATTCTCGCCAGCGCCTTCAGTCGCGATTGCGCCTGCCGCGCCTTGTCGGCCTTGT
The DNA here is from genome assembly GCA_965369035.1 of uncultured Aliishimia sp. Taxonomy (GTDB): domain Bacteria; phylum Pseudomonadota; class Alphaproteobacteria; order Rhodobacterales; family Rhodobacteraceae; genus Aliishimia. The sequence continues at coordinate 2,559 of CBDUPF010000045.1, read as the reverse complement.
ATCGAAAGCGGTCGACATAGGATTGCAGATGCGCGCGCCGCGCCTCCTGTTTCTTGGCCATGGCCTGCGCCAGTGCCAGCTTTTCCTGGCGCGCCCGGGCGAACTGGTCGTAGGGCCCCTGGTAGAGCGTCAGCTTGCGGTCCTCCAGATGCAGGATTGCCTGCACCGCGCGATTGAGCAGCCCGCGGTCGTGGGAGATGATGATGACTGTATGCGGGTAGCGCGCGAGATAGCTTTCGAGCCAGAGCGCCCCTTCGAGGTCGAGGTAGTTCGTCGGTTCGTCGAGCAGCAGCAGGTCAGGCTGTGCAAAAAGAACCGCCGCAAGGGCGACGCGCATCCGCCAGCCCCCCGAAAAGGCCGAACACGGCATCAGCTGCTCCGCCTCGTCGAAGCCCAGGCCCTTGAGGATCGAGGCGGCGCGCGCCTCCCCGGACCAGGCGTCGATATCGGCCAGCCGTGTCTGGATCTCCGCGATGCGGTGCGGGTCGTCGGTCTCTTCGGCCATGAGCGCCGCGCGTTCGGTATCCGCGGCGAGCACAGTATCGAGGAGCGTGGTCTCCGAAGACGGCACCTCCTGCGCCACGCCACCGATCCGCGCGCCTGAGGGCAGGGCGATCTCCCCTCCCTCCAGCGCCAGTTCTCCCCGGATCAGGCGGAAGAGCGTCGTCTTGCCCGTACCATTGCGTCCGACCAGCCCGACCTTGTGCCCGGTCGGAATCATGGCCGACGCCCCGTCGAACAGGGGACGGCCTTCAATGGAAAAGCGTATGTTGTCGATCCGGAGCATGGCGCGGGACTAGCAGAGGCTTGCAGCCAGTGCCAGAGTGCGTGACGGCGTGCCTCGTCAGATGTCCATCGGCGTGCAATTCGCCCGGCGCCACTGTGGCATACTGTTCAACGGGGCGAGGCCGGACCGGTTGCAGTAGCCATCCGCGATTCCGTCCTCGTCGGCGTCGATCAGCGCCCAGTCGCCATAGGTCTCGACCACATGAACGGTTCGGGCGATGCAAAGATGCCCCGTGGCGGTTCCATCGGGTTCGTCGTACAGCTCCAGCTTGCCCTCGGTCACCCACTGTCGTGCCTCGACCACGGCGCGGAGCCGGGCCGGGTCATAGGTCTTGATCGACCCGTCGCGCCCGAAGGCGCCGATGGTGTTCCCCTGCGCGGGGTTGACGATATCGGTGTCGATGGCGATGGGCTGACCCAGCCCGTCGGTCATGAAGCTGCGCGATATGTCGGTCTTGTTCTGGAATACCGTCCAGTCGCCGGAATTCATGAAATCGCGCGTGCCGGCCCAGGCGGGCGCTTCGGGTACCCAGAAATACTCCGCCAGCCCCCGGTCGCGGATCAACCGGCAGCGCGCGCCGGCCGCGTAGATGCCCACGCGGTAGCGCCCGCCGAAGATCCGGTTCACCTCGCGGAAATAGGCGATCACACCCTCGTCCGAGTTCAGTGCCGCATCGGAATCGACGCCGAAATAGATCGCGCTGCCGTCCGGCTGGCCGATGGAGCGCGCACGCGACAGGCAGAACTGCGCATCCTGCATGGCCCGCGCTCCGGTGTAGCGGTCCTTTGCGCGGCCTTCGAACTGGTAGACTATGGCAAGTGCCAGCCCGTGGTCGTGCAGCACGTCGCGCTCGTGCCGTGTCACGTTCTTGCAGGAGAGCCCCGCATTGTTGGTGTCGGAATAGTAGCGCAACACGGTGTCCACACCGGAATTGGCGAGCACCCTGTAGAAGATCTCGTTCGTGCGCGAACAACCCCGCTCGCTGCCCAGGTCGTTCGGCGCACGGGTGCGGTCGTGAAAGGCGGCGTTGGTCATGTCGATGATGTGAATGCGGCTGTCATGCGATTGAGCACCGGCCCGCCAGGGCCACAGCCCGCTCGCCGCAAGCCCGAGGCAGAGGCCGCGGCGCGTCAGCACCCCGGCACTCCCGTCGCGACAGGCATCGACGATCGCGGGTTTCCAACGCGGAATCCCCGTGCTACGAGGCCGCGCAATTTACGGCCCATGCCGGATATCCCTGCATGGCCCCCCGAGATACAGGAGACAGACGACATGGCTGTGGAACGAACGCTTTCCATCATCAAACCCGATGCTACCAAACGCAACCTCACCGGCAAGATCAATGCAAAGTTCGAGGACGCAGGTCTGCGCATCATCGCGCAAAAGCGGATTCATCTGACCAAGGAGCAGGCCGGCGTGTTCTATGCCATCCATGCCGAGCGTCCGTTCTATGACGAACTGTGCGAGTTCATGGCTTCGGAACCGGTCGTGGTTCAGGTGCTGGAGGGCGAAGGCGCCATCGGCAAGAACCGCGAAGTGATGGGGGCGACCAACCCCGCGGACGCGGCGCCGGGCACGATTCGTGCGGAATTCGCCGAAAGCGTCGGCGAAAACTCCGTGCACGGCTCGGACGCGCCAGAAACGGCAAAGGTCGAAATCGCCTATTTCTTCTCCGGTCTCGAACTCGTCGGCTGAGCGAAGACGGTATTCATCTGGCCGGGCATCGCGTGAGTCGCGGGCCCGGCCTTTTCATTGCAATCGCACGAACCGTT
>CBDUPF010000044.1:0-17542 GCA_965369035.1 uncultured Aliishimia sp. | reverse complement strand
GAGATCATCGGCATAGAGGTCGATGACATAGGCGAGCATCGCGTCGCGACGTTCTTCCTCGTGGAAGGCCAGCATCTCACCCACCGTGCGCGTGTCGGAGAATGGGTAGAACAGGTATTCGGCGTTGAAGCAGTAATACATCCAGATGCCGGGCGCCGCCTGGATCATCGCGTTGACTGCCGCTGGCGTGGCCGCGTCGGTGCTGGCGTCGTAATCCACGCGCACGACCGTCTCGGCCAGATCGGGCGGCAACGTGAACGCGTCGGGGATGACCGCGACGACCGTGGCAAAGCCGCAGGCGAGGTGGTGGCGCAGGGTCGAGGAGACTTCCACACCGTCTTCGACCAGCACGACGGCGGCCGGTCCCCTGAGAAGGGACGGCGCGTGACCCAGAAATGCCGTCAGGGATGGGAAATGCCGCTTCATGGTGCCAGAGTGTCAGAGCCTGCGCGCATTGCAAGTGCGCGGCGGCTCCTGTATTCGCGGGAACGCCTTTCTACCCGGTAAACAGGTTGCGCATCCCATGTCCGAGCCCAGAAAGCTCTATATCAAGACCTATGGCTGTCAGATGAACGTCTATGACAGCGAACGCATGGCCGAGGCGCTGACGGGCTACGAGGAAACGGCGACGCCGGAGGACGCCGACCTGATCCTGCTCAACACCTGCCATATCCGCGAAAAAGCGGCGGAGAAGGTCTATTCCGAGCTCGGCCGGTTCAAGGGGCTGAAGGCCGCGCGGCCGGGCCTGAAGATCGGTGTTGCGGGCTGCGTCGCGCAGGCCGAGGGCGAGGAGATCATGCGCCGCCAGCCGCTGGTGGACCTGGTGGTTGGCCCGCAGAGCTATCACCGCCTGCCGGAACTGGAGGCGCGCGCACGCACGGGGGCCAAGGCGCTCGACACCGATTTCCCGGAGGAAGACAAGTTCGAGCACCTCGCGCGCCGTCCCAAGGCCGCGCGCGGGCCGACGGCGTTCCTGACCGTGCAGGAGGGATGCGACAAATTCTGCGCCTTCTGCGTGGTTCCCTATACCCGCGGGGCGGAGGTCTCGCGCCCGGCCGACCGTATCCTGACCGAGGCGCGGGACCTGGTGGAGCGCGGCGTGCGGGAGATCACGCTTCTGGGCCAGAACGTGAATGCCTACCACGGCGCGGGGCAGGACGGGGAATGGTCGCTGGCGCGGCTGATCTGGGCGCTGAACGAGATCGACGGGCTGGAGCGCATTCGTTTCACCACCTCGCATCCCAATGACATGACCGATGACCTGATCGCGGCGCATGGCGAGTGCGCGAAGCTGATGCCCTACCTGCATCTTCCGGTGCAGTCCGGCTCGGACCGCATCCTCAAACGCATGAACCGCAGCCACACCGCCGAGAGCTATGTCCGACTGATCGAGCGCATCCGCGCGGCGCGACCCGACATCCTTATCTCCGGCGATTTCATCGTGGGCTTTCCGGAGGAGACGGAGGAGGATTTCCAGGCCACGCTCGACCTGATCGAGGAGGTGCGCTACGGCTATGCGTTCTCGTTCAAGTATTCCACCCGTCCGGGTACGCCCGCGGCGGAGCGGGCGCAGGTGGAGGCGCAGGTTGCCGACGATCGGCTGCAGCGACTTCAGGCGCTCATCGCCACGCAACAGCGCGCCGCGCAGGAGTCGATGGTGGGCCGCGAGGTCGGGGTCCTGTTCGAGAAACCGGGGCGCAACCCGGGCCAGATGGTCGGCAAGTCCGACTACCTGCACGCCGTGCATGTGGAGGCCGGGAACGTCCGTCCCGGCGACCTGCGCCGCGTCCGCATCACCTCCTCCGGCGCCAATTCGCTGGCCGGGGTGATCGAAAGCTGACCGAAGTCGCCGTCCGCTTTGTGTATCTCGTCGCGTCGGCCACCATATCTTGTCGATTGGGCTTCACAGGTTGCGGATCGTTGGCTAACCTGAAGGTGTCAGAGCGCGTTGGACGGCCACGAGCGGCGGTGTGGCGCGATACAGGAAAAGGGCACTGCAGGTGATTGGTTTTCGTCCGGCCCGACCCGGTCGCAGCACCGCGAAGGCGAAATCTGCCGGCTTGCTCGAAGAACCGCGTGGTGGCACGTATCGGTGGATGATGAGTTTCAGGAGTATCGATTGGATCTCGGCCCCTTGACGCATGGCGACATGACCCCCCCGGACGGCCCAGCAGAGGCCGTCGTGGAATTTCCCGACAACCGTCTTCTCATCGACCTTTGCGGCGAATTCGACCGCAACCTCGCCGATATCGAGCATCGGATGAACGTGCAGATCGTGCGGCGCGGAAACCAACTCTCCGTCATGGGGGAGGACGGCGCCGAGGCGCAGGCGGTGGCGATGTTGCAGACGCTTTACGAAAGGTTGGAACAGGGCCGCCCGGTGGAAGCGGAGGACATCGATCGGGAGTTTCGCATGGGCGCGGCGGAGGAGGATGTCGGCGCCCGCGATGGCGATCAGCTGGAAATGCCGGTCGGCGCGCGGCTCGAGATCAAGACCCGCAAGAAACTGGTGGAACCGCGCACCGAAGCACAGAAGAACTACGTCCGCAGCCTCTACGAGAACGATCTGGCCTTCGGCATCGGCCCGGCGGGGACGGGCAAGACCTATCTCGCCGTGGCGGTGGGCGTGAACATGTTCATCAACGGCCACGTGGACCGCATCATCCTGTCGCGCCCCGCGGTGGAGGCTGGTGAGAAGCTGGGCTACCTGCCCGGCGACATGAAGGACAAGGTCGACCCCTACATGCAACCGCTCTATGACGCGCTGCACGATTTCCTGCCCGGCCGTCAGCTCGCCAAGCTGATCGAGGAGAAGAAGATCGAGATCGCGCCGCTCGCCTTCATGCGGGGCCGGACGCTGAGCCACGCTTTCGTGGTTCTGGATGAGGCACAGAACGCCTCGACCATGCAGATGAAGATGTTCCTGACCCGGTTGGGCGAAGGCTCGCGCATGGTCATCACCGGCGACCGCACGCAGATCGACCTGCCGCGCGGCGTGCAATCGGGGCTGGCGGACGCCGAACGGCTGCTGAAGCGGATCGAGAGGATCGGCTTCAACTACTTCACGTCCAAAGACGTGGTGCGCCATCCGCTTGTGGCCGCGATCATCGAAGCCTATGAGGCCGATGACAGTCAGGGCTGATGCGGGCTACGAATTCGGGCGGATCAGACAATGACCATCGACCTGGTGCCGGAGGACGACCGCTGGACGGAGGCGGGCCTCGAATCGCTGGCCGGTCGCGCCGTGCGCGCGGCACTGGAGCACCTGGAGATGGACCCCGATCGGTGCGAAATCGTGATCCTGGCGTGCGACGACACGCGAATCGCCGCACTCAACGCGGGGTTCCGCGGCAAGCCGACCCCCACCAACGTGCTGAGCTGGCCCGCGCAGGAACTGGAGCCGCCCGAACGGCCCGCGCCCGACCCCGATGGAACGGTGCCGCTGGGGGATATTGCGCTGTCCTACGACACCTGTGAGCGGGAAGCCGCCGACCAGGGCAAGTCAATGGCCGCGCATGTAACGCATCTTGTCGTTCACGGAACGTTGCATTTGTTGGGCTATGACCATGTGCGTGACCAAGATGCCACCTTGATGGAGGCATTGGAGGTCGAGATACTTTGCAAACTGGGTCACGGTGACCCATATTCGTGACACCCGCGCGGCGAAAAGGTCCGCGTTCGCTTTTGGAAAGGGCAAATGAACGACACCGAAGGCTCGTCTGGGGCAGCGCAGAGCGCGCAGTCTGATCCGGACTCAAGTAGATATGGCGGGTTTTTCTCGCGCGTGTTCGATGCGCTGACACCCTCCGAAGACGATGATGTCGACGAGGACGGCGCAAGCCAGTCCCAGCGCAGCATCCCCCATGGAATGATCAACCTCCGGCGCATGCGCGTCGAGGACGTATCGATCCCCAAGGCCGATATCGTGGCCGTGCCGCAGACCATCTCGCTCGAGGAGCTGGTCAGCTTTTTCAAGGACAGCGGGCTGACGCGCCTGCCGGTCTATGATGGCACGCTGGATACGCCGGTGGGGCTCGTGCACCTCAAGGACGTGGCGCTTGGCTTCGGCTTCAACGGCGGCGGAAAGGATTTCGACCTCAAGGCGCTGTTGCGTCCGTTGCTCTTCGTGCCGCCTTCCATGACCATTGGCGTGCTGCTGACCAAGATGCAGACGGAGCGGCGTCACATGGCGCTGGTCATCGACGAATATGGCGGCGTCGATGGGCTCGTCACGATCGAGGACCTCATCGAACAGGTCATCGGCGAGATCGAGGACGAACACGACGTCGACGAGGACACCTTGTGGATCAAGGAGAAGCCGGGCCAGTATGTGGCGTTGGCCAAGACCCCGCTGGAGGAGTTCGAAGCCGAGATCGGGCTGTCGCTGACCGACCATGACGCGGTTGACGAAGAAGAAATCGACACGCTGGGCGGGCTGGTCTTCATGCTTTCCGGGCGGGTGCCGGCACGCGGAGAGGTCGTGCTGCATCCCGAAGGGCCAGAGTTCGAAGTAATCGACGCCGATCCTCGCCGGATCAAGCGGCTGCGGGTGCGGGTTCCGGACCACGCTGCGTGACGGAGCAGGTCACGCCGGCGAGTTCCGCCATGGCGCGGGTCGCGGGTTTGCCACGCCCCCTTCAGGCCCTGGTGGCTGCCGGCCTTGGCGCGCTCGCCGCGCTGGGGCAGCCGCCGCTTTCGCTGTGGATCCTCACGCTTCTCGGCCTTGGTGGTCTCTTCGCGCTGTTTGTCCTGGCGGGTACCGCGCGCCGCGCCGCCTGGTGGCTGTGGCTGTTCGGCACAGCCTATTTCGCGGTCGCGTTGCGCTGGCTGGTGGAGCCATTTCAGGTCGAGGCCGACATCTACGGCTGGATGGCGCCCTTCGCACTGGCGCTGATGGCCGGCGGGCTCGCGCTGTTCTGGGCGGCAGCGGGCGGGCTGGCGCATCGTCTGGGCGGGGACTCGGACCGGCGCAAGCTGACCGCGCTGGTATTCGCGCTGGCGACCGCGGAAGTCGCGCGCGGCTACGTGATGACCGGGTTCCCCTGGGCCGGGTTCGCACAGATCTGGGTCGATCACGGCGCGGCACAGACGCTGGCCTGGATCGGGCCGCAGGGTCTTGGCCTGCTGACGCTGGCGCTCGTCGCCCTGCCGGTGGCGCTGCGTTGGTTCGCGCGGGTGGCCACGCTGGGCGGGGTTGCAGCCGCAGTGGGGCTTGCCGCGTTTCTTGCGCCGTCCCCGGAACGTCCCGCCGCCTCTGGTCCTGTCGTCCGCATCGTTCAGCCAAATGCCCCGCAGCAAGAGAAATGGGATCCTGAGCGCGCGCGCATGTTTTTCTGGCGCCAGGTGGACGCGACCGCCGCGGGGCCCGTGCCCGACCTCGTCGTCTGGCCTGAAACCGCCCTTCCGCAGATATTGCGCTACGCCGACGACATGCTGGACATCGTGGCCGACGCCGCACGCGGAGCCACGGTCGCGCTCGGCGTACTGCGCGACGACGGGCTGCGGGGATACAACTCCCTCGCGGTTCTCGATGATACGGGCGAAGTCACCGCGATCTACGACAAGCATCATCTGGTGCCCTTCGGTGAATACATGCCGCTGCCCGGGCTCTTCCGAAGCCTGGGGATCCGCGGGCTGGCGGAGCGGGCCGACACCGGGTACGCGCGCGGGCCCGGGCCTGCGGTGATTTCCGTGGGCGCCCTGCGCGCCTTGCCGCTGATCTGCTACGAGGCCGTCTTTCCGCGCAATGCGCGCGTGCCTGGCGACCGGCCGGACCTGCTGCTGCAGATCACCAACGATGCGTGGTTCGGGACCTCTGCCGGGCCACAGCAGCATCTGGCGCAGGCGCGAATGCGCGCGATCGAGCAGGGGTTGCCTTTGGTCAGGTCGGCGAACACCGGCATCTCTGCGGTGATCGACCCGCGCGGACGGATCATCGCTTCCCTGCCTCTGGGCACGCACGGATTTGTCGACGCTGCCTTGCCGGAATCCTTGCCGCCTACGCTCTATGCACGGACCGGAGACTTGCCGGTGTTGCTTCTTGTCGTGATGGGGCTCGCCGGGCTGACGGTTTTAACCCTTGCCCGCAATACCGATTGACGCGGTACCTACAGGCGCATAAACCGCTCTGATTCCTGCCACAACGGCTTCCTGGCGTGGCGGAGCAGTATTGAATGGAGCGAACTCATCATGTCCCGTAAAAATTACATCTTCACCTCCGAATCGGTATCGGAGGGGCACCCGGACAAGGTCTGCGACCGGATTTCGGACGCGATCCTGGACGCCCTGATCTCCGAGGAGCCGACGGCGCGCGTGGCCTGCGAAACCTTTGCCACGTCCGGCCTGGTGGTGATCGGGGGCGAGGTCGGTCTGTCGGACCAGGAGAAGCTCAAGAACTACATGGGCCGCATCGGCCAGATCGCGCGCGATTGCATCCGCGACATCGGCTACGAGCAGGAGAAGTTCCACTGGAACACCTGCCACGTGCTGAACTTCCTGCACGAGCAGTCGGCCCATATCGCGCAGGGCGTCGACAAGGACGGCGCCGGCGACCAGGGGATCATGTTCGGTTACGCCACGAACGAGACGCCGGAACTGATGCCAGCGCCGATCCAGTACGCGCACGCCATCCTTCGGCGGCTGTCGGATGCACGCAAATCCGGCAAGGAACCGACGCTGCGCCCGGACGCGAAATCGCAGCTTTCGGTGCGCTACGTCGATGGCAAGCCGGTGGGCGTGACCTCCATCGTGCTTTCGACCCAGCACGAAAGCGAAGACCAGAGCTCGGACGACATCCGCGCCATCGTCGAGCCCTATATCCGCGATGCCCTGCCCGAGGGCTGGATCACGGAAGAGACCGAGTGGTGGGTCAACCCCACGGGCACTTTCGTGATCGGCGGGCCGGACGGGGACGCAGGGCTCACCGGCCGCAAGATCATCGTCGATACCTATGGCGGATCCGCTCCGCATGGCGGCGGCGCGTTCTCCGGCAAGGATCCGACAAAGGTGGACCGGTCGGCCGCCTATGCCGCGCGTTACGTTGCCAAGAACGTGGTCGCCGCCGGCATTGCGGAGCGGTGCACGGTGCAGCTTTCCTATGCCATCGGGGTGGCCAAGCCACTCTCGATCTATGTCGACACCTTCGGCACCTCGGAAGTGCCGCCGGAACAGATCGAAAAGGCGATCGGCAAGGTCATGGACCTGACGCCGCGCGGGATCCGCACGCATCTGGACCTCAACCGCCCGATCTACGAACGCACCGCGGCCTATGGACATTTCGGCCGGGAACCCGAAGCCGACGGTGGGTTCAGCTGGGAAAAGACCGACCTGGCGGAAGCGCTGAAAAAGGCCGTCTGATCCATGACTTTCCGCCTTCTCGCGGCGATCTGGCTGGCGCTTCATGCGCCGGCCGTGATCGCGGGGGAGGCGGACGGCAAGTTCCAGATCGCGGGCGACCGGCTGATCCTCGACACCGAATCCGTGGCCGAGGGGCTCGTCGACCAGATCGAGGCCAGCGATGCCGACGATCTGCTGCGCCTGCTTCAGGCGCATCCGGAGATCCGCGTGGTCGAGTTGAATTCGACCGGCGGCTCGTACTGGGCGGGGCGGCGGATGGCCGACACGATCATCGATTTCGACCGCGACACCCATGTGAACGGCGAATGTTCCAGCATCTGCACCCGGGTCTTTCTGGCCGGAACGCGCCGGACGATGAGCCGCGGCTCCCGGATCGGGTTCCACCAGTTCTGGTGGTCGCCGCCCAGCATCGAACGCTATTACGCTGACAAGGCCGAGAGCGAAGGGTGGAACTCGCCCTTCGAATTCGCCGCCTGGATCTACACCGATACGCAGAGCGAGATTCACGAGAACCTGATCTACATGGTGCGTCGCAAGGTCGACCCGGTCTTTGCGATCGAGACGCTCAAGACGCCGCCCGACGATCTCTGGTATCCCTATCGCATCCGGCTGCTGGCCGCGGGCGTGCTGACCGAGTGACGCCGCCGGGGAGTTGAGCTCCGCGCCGCGAGCGGATAGAGGCGCGGGCCATGAGCATGCCGCAACGACCTCATCGCAATTTCTACGGCCGCCGCAAGGGCAAGCACCTGAAGTCGAGTCAGGAACGCTACGTGGCCGAGGATCTGGCCGCGCTGTCGCCCGGCCCGGTCGACTGGGACGCCAACCCGGAGCGAAAGCCGCTGGATCTGGACGCGCTGTTTCCAGGCGCGCCCGTGTGGCTGGAGATCGGGTTCGGCGGCGGCGAGCACATGGTGCACCAGGCCGCCCAGGCGCCGGACGTCGGCATCATCGGCTGCGAGCCCTACATCAACGGCGTGGCGATGCTGCTGGGCAAGATCCGCAAGGCCGGCGTCGCCAACCTGCGCGTTCATCCCGGAGACGTACGCGACCTCTTTGACGTGCTGCCCGACGCCTCGATCGCGAAATGCTTCCTGCTTTACCCCGATCCATGGCCCAAGGCGCGCCACCATCGGCGCCGCTTCGTCACGCCGGAGCACCTGGAGCCGCTGGCCCGCGTGCTTCGGCCCGGAGCGGAGTTTCGCGTGGCGACCGACATCCCCGACTACGTCCGCCAGACGCTCGAACAGGTGCCCCGCCACGGGTTCGAATGGCTGGCCGAAGGGCCGCAGGACTGGCGGCAGCCGTGGGACGACTGGCTCTCCACCCGCTATGAACAGAAGGCGCTGCGCGAAGGGCGCGTGCCGCATTATCTGACGTTCCGGCGGGTGTGACCCCGGTTCGGGTGCCGCTCAGGCGTCGTTCAGGTGTTCGAACACCCGGCCCTTGATGAACCAGGCCAGCCCGAAGGCCCAGAGCGCGGTCGTCTCGAAGGCGAAGGTCAGGTTGTAGCCGTTCCACCATCTCAGGAAATCGGCGCTGCCCAGCCAACCTTTGAGCGCCAGAACCGCCACGCACAGCAAGATGACAATTCCGCAATAGCTGTAGAGCCGGTTCCGCTTGCGCTTCGGCTCGATCAACTTTCCGTTCCGGATATGCCGTTCGGGCAGGATGCGTTTCATCACGATAAGGCAGAAGAGCCCGAGATAGATGAAGACGATCGCGGCGGCCAGGGTGTGCCAGTCCGATACAGTGTTGAACAGGTTGAAGAATTCCTGGTCGGGCGCTTCTGCCACGGTGATGGGGTCGCTGTTCGTGACCTGCACGAAAACGCGGGAGAGAAATGTGTCGAGGGCGCAACCGTTGTCCTTGGTGGGAAAGCAGGCCACGACAAAGGCGCCGATACCTGCGATCGTGCTGCCCCGGTCTTCCAGCGGGTGATCGCCGGAATAGGCGAGCAGGAAACCACCGATGAAGAACAGCATGCCGACGAAGATCGGGCCCAGGAATTGCGCGTAGTAGAAATGGCTGATCGAATGACGGAAGCAACTGCCGCCGATCGTGGCGCCGATGATGAGAACGACAGGCAGCCCGACGGCCACGCACCCCACGAGGAAGGCCAGACGGTTCAGTACTTCGGTGTCGGTTTGCGGGACCTTTGGACTTTCCCTGAGAACGGGGCCCTTCTCAAGAAGCTTGTGCGTCGCTGTCATGCCGGACTCCGCTCTATGTCTTATTCCAATGGCTGCACTGTAGCACGGTTGGACGGAACCGGCGAGGCTCGCAGCAGGGGCAACGGACAGCCTGCCGGATCGCGTGGACAGTCCCGCGCAGTTGAGCTAAGGCCCGGACAAAAACCTGGAAAGGATTTCGCCCCATGTCAGGCCATGGCGACCCGCAGCCTATGATTTCCCATCCCGTGACCGATCTGTCGGGCGTGGCGGAGGTGCCGGGCGACAAGTCGATCTCGCACCGGTCCCTGATCCTCGGCGCGTTGTCGGTGGGGGAGACGCGGATTACCGGGCTGCTGGAGGGGCAGGACGTGCTCGACACCGGCAAGGCGATGCGCGCCTTCGGGGCGGAGGTGACGCGGCACGACGACGGCGCTTGGTCCGTGCATGGCGTGGGCGTCGGAGGATTTGCCGAGCCCGACCAGGTGATCGATTGCGGCAATTCCGGCACTGGCGTGCGGCTCATCATGGGGGCGATGGCGACCACGCCGATCGCAGCGACCTTTACCGGCGATGCCAGCCTCAACAGCCGGCCGATGTCGCGCGTGACCGACCCGCTGGCGCTTTTCGGGGCGCAGGCGGTGGGGCGGTCGGGCGGGCGGCTGCCGATGACCATCGTCGGTGCGGCGGAGCCTGTCCCGGTACGCTACACCGTGCCCGTCCCCTCGGCGCAGGTGAAATCGGCGGTGCTGCTCGCCGGGCTGGGCGCGCCCGGCAAGACGGTCGTGATCGAGCGCGAGGCGACGCGGGACCACACCGAGCGGATGCTCTCCGGCTTCGGCGCCGCGATCGAGGTGGAAGAGACAGACGAAGGCCGCGTCATCACCCTCACCGGCCAGCCCGAGCTGCGCCCGCAGCAGATCGCGGTGCCGCGGGACCCGAGCTCCGCCGCGTTTCCGGTTTGTGCGGCGCTGATCGTGCCGGGTTCCGACGTGCTTGTGCCGGGGATCGGGTTGAACCCGACGCGCGCAGGGCTTTACGCCACGCTGCGCGAGATGGGCGCGGATCTGACCTATGAGAACGAGCGCGAGGAGGGGGGCGAGCCGGTCGCCGACCTGCGCGCGCGGTTCTCGCCAGACATGGAAGGCATCGAGGTTCCGCCCGAACGTGCGGCGAGCATGATCGACGAATACCCGATCCTGTCCGTGGTGGCCGCGAACTCGCGCGGCCGTACGATGATGACGGGCGTGAAGGAACTCCGCGTGAAGGAAAGCGACCGGATCGACGCAATGGCCGCCGGTCTGCGTGCCAATGGCGTCACGGTCGAAGATGGCGAGGACTGGTGGTCGGTGGAGGGCATGGGTGCCGGCGGTGTGCCGGGCGGCCAGACCTGCGCCACCCATCTCGACCACCGGATCGCGATGTCTTTCCTGATCCTCGGCATGGCATCGCAGAAGGCCGTAAGCGTGGATGACGGCGGGCCGATCTCGACGTCCTTCCCGATCTTTGCCGGTCTCATGGACGCTCTGGGTGCGCGGATCGAACGATCATGACGGCGGGGCGCATCTTTCTCTACAGCTTCGTGCTGGCCGTTCTTTGCCTGGCGGCGTTCTACCTCCTGGTGCCGGACCTCCTGGTGGGAGAGGAGCCAGCCTTTGACGCCCGTATCCGCGGGTATGATCCGGTAACGGCGCGCACATATCTCGAGCATCTCGAGGCGGCCGAGCTGATTGGCCCCTATCTCACCTTCTACCGGTGGATAGACACGGCCTTTCCGCTCGCGATCTTCGGCCTGCTGATCTCCGGCATCTGGGCGTTCTGGGCGCGCTCCGCCCCGGCGATCGCATTGCTGGGCGGGTTGGTTTCGATCGGCTACGCCGTGGCCGACTACGTGGAGAACGCAGCGGTTGCGGTCCTGTTGCGGGCGGGGTCCGCGGAGGTGACGACGGACGCAATCAATGTGGCTTCGGCCGCCACGCAAGGCAAATGGGTGGCCATCTTCGGTGCGTCGCTTCTGGTCGTCGTGGGGTTGCTGGTGACCTTTGTGCGGGGATCCGACCGGTGAGCTTCACCGTTGCCATCGACGGGCCCGCCGCCGCCGGAAAGGGCACGATTTCCAAGGCCGTGGCGCGGCATTTCGGGTTTGCCCACCTGGACACCGGGCTTCTTTACCGTGCGGTCGGCGCGCGGACGCTCGCCGGAGAGGATCCCGTGGCCGCCGCGCGCACACTGAAAACGGAAGATCTGGACGAGGCGTCACTGCGGACGCCTGCCGTGGCCCAGGCCGCATCCGAAGTTGCGGTGCTGGCCGAGGTGCGCGCGGCCCTCGTCGCATTCCAGCGCGGCTTTGCCGGGCGCGAAGGGGGCGCGGTTCTGGACGGGCGCGATATCGGCACGGTGATCTGCCCGAAGGCGCAGGCGAAACTGTTCGTCACGGCGAGCGCCGAGGTGCGCGCGGAGCGGCGGTTTCGAGAGTTGACGCAGCGCGGAATCGCGGCTGATTTTGACGGGGTACTTGCGGATGTGCGCGCACGCGACGCCCGCGACATGGAGCGCGCGGAAGCGCCGTTGCGCCCGGCACCCGACGCCGTGGTGATCGACACTTCCGCAATGGACATCGACGCGGCCGTTGCCGCCGCGATCCGGGCGATCGAGGACAAGGGGGGTGGAACATGAAGACACGCAGGATCGGCGAAGCAGAGGTGGCCTGCCTGGGCTATGGCGCCATGTCGTTCGCGGAGTTCTACGGCCCCACGACGGAGGAAAACTCCTTTGCCATCCTGGAGGCGTGCCTGGAGGCCGGTGTCGACCACCTCGATACCTCCAACGTCTATGGCATGGGACGGTCGGAGCGCGCCATCGGGCAGTTCCTGAAGGACCATCCAGGTACGCGCGACCGCTTCCACATCGCGACCAAGGCGGCAATCACGCGGGACGCGGACGGCAACCGTTACTTCGACAACTCGCCGGAACATCTGGAAAGCGAACTCGACAAGTCGCTGGAGAAGATGGGCATCGACTGCGTCGATCTCTTCTACGTGCACCGGCGCGAGGCCTCCCGCCCGATCGAGGAGGTGGCCGAAACGCTGGGCAGGCTGGTCGCCAAGGGCAAGACGAAGGCCATCGGGTTTTCGGAAATCGCGCCGACATCCCTGCGCAAGGCGCATGCGGTTCATCCGGTCGCCGCGGTTCAGTCGGAATATTCCCTCGCCACCCGTAGCCCCGACCTCGGGCTGGTGCAAACCTGCGCGGAGCTTGGGGTGGCGCTGGTGGCTTTCTCGCCCGTGGCGCGGTCGCTGCTGACCGATCACCCCTTGGCGCCGGAGGTGATCCCCTCGCTGCCGTTTCTCGCCGTCAACCCGCGCTTCATGGCACCGAACCATGCCCGTAACCTGGAGATCACGGACGCCTTCCGCCGTCTTGCGGCGGAGATGGGCCTGCCGGCCGCCGGGCTGGCCATCGCCTGGTGCCTCGCGCGGGGCGAGCACGTGATCCCCATCCCCGGCACGCGGTCGGTCGCGCATTTCCAGGAACTCGTCGCGGGGGCGCAGGCGGAACTGATAGCAGACGACATGGCGCGGATCGAGGAAGTGCTGCCGGTGGGTTGGGCTCATGGCGACCGGTACTCGGAAGACCAGTGGGTGGGGCCCGAACGCTACTGTTGAAAGCCAGACGCAGGGGGCCCGCTTGGCAGCGACTTGCCGGTGTGCCGCGTGCATCCCCAAGCTGGCCGAGGGCTTGCGTTTTCGCTGTGGGAGGGATATAGCGCAGCGCGTCGACAAGGTGGATGAACCACCGCGACGCAAAAGAACGAGCAGGGTCGGAATTCCGGCCCTCTTTGTTTTGAGGACGAGTGCAAAACTGAACGGAGACCCGCGGAGACAACCGCGCGGCCAGAAACAACGCAAAAGGAACACCAGAGCCATATGGCAAATGCAACCATGGAGGAATTCGAAGCCCTCCTGAACGAAAGCTTCGAAATGGACACGCCCGATGAGGGCAGCGTCGTCAAGGGCAAGGTCATCGCGATCGAAGCGGGACAAGCCATCATCGATGTCGGCTACAAGATGGAAGGCCGCGTCGATCTCAAGGAATTCGCAAACCCGGGCGAGCAGGCCGAGATCGCCGTAGGCGACGAAGTCGAGGTCTTCCTGCGCTCCGCCGAAAATTCGCGTGGCGAGGCCGTGATCAGCCGTGAGATGGCCCGTCGCGAGGAAGCCTGGGACCGTCTGGAGAAGGCCTATGCCGACGACGCCCGCGTCGAAGGTGCGATCTTCGGCCGCGTCAAGGGTGGCTTCACCGTCGATCTGGGCGGTGCCGTGGCCTTCCTGCCCGGCTCTCAGGTCGATGTGCGTCCCGTGCGTGACGCCGGCCCGCTGATGGGTCTCAAGCAGCCGTTCCAGATTCTCAAGATGGACCGCCGCCGGGGCAACATCGTCGTGTCGCGCCGTGCGATCCTCGAAGAGTCCCGCGCCGAGCAGCGCGCCGAGGTCATCGGCAACCTCTCCGAGGGGCAGAACGTGGATGGCGTGGTCAAGAACATCACCGAATACGGGGCCTTCGTGGACCTCGGCGGTGTGGACGGCCTGCTGCACGTCACCGACATGGCATGGCGCCGGGTCAACCACCCGTCGGAAATCCTGTCGATCGGCGAGACGATCAAGGTGCAGGTCATCAAGATCAACAAGGAAACCCACCGCATCAGCCTCGGCATGAAGCAGCTGCAGGAAGACCCTTGGGACCTCGTGGCGGTCAAGTACCCGCTCGAATCGGTGCACACCGGCCGCGTGACCAACATCACCGACTACGGCGCCTTCGTGGAGCTGGAGCCGGGCGTCGAGGGTCTGGTCCACGTCTCCGAGATGAGCTGGACCAAGAAGAACGTCCATCCCGGCAAGATCGTCTCCACCTCCCAGGAGGTCGAGGTCATGGTGCTCGAGATCGACCAGGCCAAGCGCCGCGTGTCGCTGGGTCTCAAGCAGACCATGCGCAACCCGTGGGAGGTCTTTGCCGAGACCCATCCGTCGGGCACGCAGGTCGAGGGCGAGGTCAAGAACATCACCGAGTTCGGGCTGTTCATCGGGCTCGAGGGCGATATCGACGGCATGGTGCACCTCTCCGACCTGAGCTGGGACGAGCGGGGCGAGGACGCGATCCAGAACTACCGCAAGGGCGACATCGTCCAGGCCGTGGTTTCCGAAGTCGATACCGACAAGGAACGCATCTCGCTGTCGATCAAGGCTCTGGGCGGCGACAAGTTCGCCGAGGCCGTGGGCGGCGTCAAACGCGGCTCGATCATCACCGTCGAAGTGACGGCGATCGAGGATGGCGGCATCGAGGTGGCCTACGAGGGCATGAAGTCCTTCATCCGCCGCTCCGATCTGTCGCGTGACCGGTCCGAACAGCGCCCCGAGCGTTTCTCGGTCGGCGACAAGGTGGACGTGCGCGTGACCAACGTGGATGCGCGCAGCCGCCGTCTGGGCGTGTCGATCAAGGCCCGCGAGATCGCCGAAGAGAAGGAGGCCGTGCAGCAGTACGGATCGTCCGACTCCGGCGCGTCGCTGGGCGACATTCTTGGTGCGGCGCTGAAGGGCGACGAGTAAGCCCCTTCGCCGCTACTGTCATTTGGAAAGGCCCCGGATTTCCGGGGCCTTTTCATTATCCGCTGCGAATCAATGGCTTCGGCGAGGGCGTCGGTTCCCGCCACGCGGGAGAGGCGCGGGATGCCGGTGCCGCGCAATTCTTTGCAAACCCGCGAAAAACCGGCCGGAAAACCTGTCTTTGGGCCGATGCTCCGGCTTCCTGTCGCGATGGTTTTTTCCTATAGTCGGTTCAATCACAAGAACCGCCTGCGGCGGGCCGGGAGGACTAGTATGATCCGCTCTGAGCTGATCCAGCGTATCGCCGACGAGAACCCGCATCTTTATCAGCGAGACGTGGAACGCATCGTCAACACCATTTTCGAAGAGGTCACGAGCGCGATGGCGCGCGGCGACCGCGTAGAACTGAGGGGCTTCGGCGCCTTTTCGGTCAAGAAGCGCGAAGCGCGCACCGGGCGCAATCCGCGCACCGGCGAAAGCGTCATGGTCGAAGAAAAGCACGTGCCCTTCTTCAAGACCGGAAAGCTTCTGCGCGACCGGCTCAACGGGAAGGCCTGATGCGCTACATCCGCTACTTGTGCATTGCCATTTTCGCCGTCGCGCTGGTCGCGATCGCCGTGGCGAACCGCAACATCGTCGAGATCAAGCTGCTGCCGTCGGAGGTGGCCGGCCTTTTCGCGCTGGCACCGCGGGTCGAACTTCCACTGTTCCTGATCATCTACGGCGGCATCCTCGTGGGGCTGCTGGTGGGGTTCGTGTGGGAATGGATCCGGGAGCACGGCCAGCGGGCCGAGGCGGCGCGCACCGCACGGGAGATGCGCCGGCTGCAGCGCGAAGTGCAGCGCCTGAAGGGCGAAAAGCACAAGGGCAAGGACGAGGTGCTGGCCCTTCTGGACGAGGCGAGCTGAGGCGCATTCCATGACCAGGGGCATTGCCGTCAAGATCTGTGGTCTGCGGACACAGGCCGATATCGCCGTCGCGGCGGAGGCGGGCGCGCGCTATTGCGGTTTCGTCTTCTTCCGGAAATCGCCGCGCAATCTGGACTTGGCCGAGGCGCGGGCGCTGGCCGCAGATGTGCCGGTCGGGCTGGCCAAGGTCGCGCTGACGGTCGACCCGGACGATGCTTTCCTCGATCTTCTCACGGCGGAAGTCCCGCTCGACATGCTGCAGCTTCACGGCAAGGAAACGCCCGAACGCGTGGCCGAGATCAAGGCGCGCTATGGCCTGCCCGTGATGAAGGCGGTGGGCATCGCGGAGGCCGAGGACCTGCCGACGCTCGACATGTATGAGGGGGTCGCGGACCAGATCCTGGTCGATGCGCGACCGCCACGGACCTCCGAATTGCCGGGCGGCAACGGGCTCAGCTTCGATTGGCGCCTGATCGCCGCGCGACAATGGACGCGCCCCTGGATGCTGGCTGGCGGACTCACGCCCGAAAACGTCGCCGAAGCCATCGCGATGACCGGTGCCCGGCAGGTCGATGTCTCCTCCGGCGTGGAAAGTGCACCGGGTGTGAAGGATCCGGGCCGCATCCGCGATTTCGTCGCGGCGGCCACAAGCGCGGCGGCGCAGACGGCCTGAGCCGGGCTCGACGTCAGCGACGCGGGGAGGCGGAGTTTCCGACGCGATAACTGCGATTTCCGCGCGCGCGGCCCGGCGTTTGTCCCTTTCACTCCTGTGGCCGGACCTGTATCCAGTGAGCCGAACATCAACCGGGGGGTTCCTGATGGCAAACGACCTTTTCAACTCCTTCATGACCGGCCCGGACGAACGCGGCCGGTTCGGCAAGTTCGGCGGGCGGTTCGTCAGTGAAACACTGATGCCGCTGATCCTCGACCTCCAGGCGGAGTACGAGAACGCCAAGACCGACCAGTCGTTCTGGGACGAGATGGACTTCCTCTGGAAGCATTATGTCGGACGGCCCTCGCCGCTCTATTTCGCGGAGCGGCTGACGGAGCATCTGGGCGGCGCCAAGGTCTACATGAAGCGCGACGAATTGAACCACACCGGCGCGCACAAGATCAACAACGTGCTGGGCCAGATCCTGCTCGCTCGCCGCATGGGCAAGGAGCGGATCATCGCGGAGACCGGCGCGGGCCAGCACGGCGTGGCGACGGCCACCGTCTGTGCCAAGTTCGGCCTGAAATGCGTCGTCTACATGGGCGCGCATGACGTGGAGCGGCAGAAGCCCAACGTCTTTCGCATGAAGCTGCTGGGCGCGGAAGTGATCCCGGTGACCTCCGGTCGCGGCACGCTGAAGGACGCGATGAACGACGCGCTGCGCGACTGGGTGACCAACGTGCGCGACACCTTCTATTGCATCGGCACGGTGGCCGGGCCGCACCCCTATCCGGCAATGGTGCGCGATTTCCAGGCGATCATCGGCAAGGAAGCCAAGGCCCAGCTGCAGGAGGCCGA
>CBDUPF010000043.1:0-17669 GCA_965369035.1 uncultured Aliishimia sp. | reverse complement strand
CCGTCCGCGATCACCGGGATGTCGCCGGCCGCCGCCGCGCAATCCATGATCGCCGTCAGTTGCGGCACGCCCACGCCCGCGACCATCCGCGTGGTGCAGATCGACCCCGGCCCGATCCCGACCTTGATCGCATCCGCCCCCGCATCGATCAGCGCGCGGGTCGCCTCCGCCGTGGCCACGTTGCCCGCGACGATCTGCACTTCGTTCGACAGCATCTTGGCCCGCGTGACGGCTTCGGCGACGGCCGAGCTGTGGCCGTGTGCGGTGTCGATCACGATCATGTCCGCGCCCGCGTCCACCAGCGCCTGCGACCGTTCGAAACCCGCATCACCCACCGTGCTGGCGGCAGCGACGCGCAGACGGCCCAGGTGATCCTTGCAAGCCGTGGGGTTCAACACCGCCTGCTCGGTATCCTTGAGGGTCAGCAGCCCGGTCAGCTTGCCGGCCGCGTCCGTGACCAGCAGCTTCTCGATCCGGCGCGCCTTCATCAGGCTGATGGCCTCGTCCCTGTCGGCGGGTTCGCGCAACACGGCGAGGTTCTCGGAGGTCATCATGCGGCTCACCGGTGTGTCGTCATGCTCCGCAAAGCGCATGTCGCGGTTTGTCACGATGCCCAGCACCTGGCGGTTCGCGTCGACGACCGGGAAGCCCGAAAACCCGTAGCGTTCGGTCAGCGCCTTGGCATCGGCCAGCGTCTGGTGCGGGGTCAGCGTCACCGGATTGTAGACGATGCCCGACTCGAACCGCTTGACCCGCCGCACTTCCCTTTGCTGCTGGTCGATGGTGAGATTGCGGTGGATCACGCCCATCCCGCCCGCCTGCGCCATGGCGATGGCCATGCGCGCCTCTGTCACCGTGTCCATGGCCGAGCTCAGCAGCGGGATGTTGAGCGCGATGGACCGGGTCACGCGGGTGCGGGTATCGGCCGTCGACGGCAGCACGGATGATGCGGCCGGAACCAGAAGGACGTCGTCGAATGTGAGTGCCTCACGAATCTCCATGCTCTTACCTCGCCGGATATGTCGTTTGGCACTTCCCTATTTCACGGCGCATGCGGAAAGGAAAGAGCGAAAGGCCAACGCTTTCATCCGCGGGATTTTCGCCATCGCTCTGCTCTCGACAAGGATGAAGCGCCGGTCTCCGGTGTTCCTCCGCCGACTTGTGGACATAGACCCCCGCCCCGGATGCCGGTTCGGGTAGCCGGCAGGTGCGGAATGACGCGCGGCGACCGGATTGTGCCGCCATTCGGCTGTCGAATTGTGCCGCGGCGTCTATGCTCCGCCGGAATCATCGCGGGAGCCCCAGGCATGAGTACGAATCCTCTTGTTGTCTTTACCCCCTCGGGCAAACGCGGGCGCTTCCCGGTGGGCACCCCCATCCTCACCGCGGCGCGGCAACTCGGGGTCGACCTGGATTCGGTCTGTGGCGGTCGCGGCATCTGTTCGAAGTGCCAGATCACGCCGTCCTACGGGGAGTTCTCCAAACATGGCGTGACCGTGCACAGCGATGCGCTGTCGGAGTGGAACAGTGTCGAGCAGCGGTATCACGAGAAACGGGGCCTCAAGGAAGGCCGGCGGCTCGGCTGTCAGGCCACGGTTCAGGGCGACGTGGTGATCGACGTGCCGCCCGAAAGCCAGGTTCACAAGCAGGTCGTGCGCAAGCGGGCGGAGGCGCGGCAGATCGTCATGGATCCCGCGACGCGGCTCTGTTTCGTGGAGGTGGACGAGCCCGACATGCATGAACCCACCGGCGATTTCGAACGCCTCGCCCGCGCGCTGAAGGCCCAGTGGCAGATCGAGGACATCGAGGCCCCGCTCGGCATCATGCGCAAGCTGCAACGCGCCCTGCGCAAGGGCAAGTGGCAGGTGACCGTGGCGCTTCACCAGGGCCACCGCGACTCGCACACCCGCGTGCTCGACATCTGGCCCGGCCTGCACGAAGCCGGCATCTTCGGGCTGGCGATCGATCTCGGTTCGACCACCGTGGCCGCGCACCTTTGCGACCTCGTCACGGGCGAGGTGCTGGCCTCCTCCGGCGTCATGAACCCGCAGATCCGCTTTGGCGAGGACCTGATGAGCCGGGTGTCCTATGCCATGATGAACCCGGGCGGCGATGTGGAGATGACCAGCGCCGTGCGCCGCGCGATCGACAGCCTGACGCAGTCCATCGCGACCGAGGCGGGCATGGACCCGAGCCTGATCATGGAGACGGTGTTCGTCTGCAACCCGGTCATGCACCACCTGCTGCTGGGCATCGACCCGGTGGAGCTGGGCCAGGCGCCCTTCGCGCTGGCCACGTCGGACTCGCTGTCGCTGGATGCGCGGGAGATCGACCTGACCGCGATGAACGCCAACGCGCGCGTCTACGTGCTGCCCTGTATCGCGGGCCACGTGGGCGCCGACGCGGCGGCGGTGGCCTTGTCGGAGGCACCGGACAAGTCGCCCGACCTGGTGCTGGTCGTCGACGTGGGCACGAATGCCGAAATCCTGCTTGGCAACACCAGCCGCGTTCTGGCCTGCTCCTCACCCACCGGCCCGGCCTTCGAAGGTGCGCAGATCAGCTCCGGCCAGCGTGCGGCCCCCGGCGCGATCGAACGGCTGGAAATCGATCCGGTGACCAAGGAGCCCCGCTTCCGCGTCATCGGCTGCGACCTCTGGTCCGACGACGCGGGTTTCGCGGCAGAGACGGGCGCGACCGGGATCACCGGCATCTGCGGCTCCGGCATCATCGAGGCGGTGGCGGAGATGCGGCTTGCCGGGCTGGTGGACGCGAGCGGCCTGATCGGATCGGCAGCGCAGACCGGCACGGAACGCTGTGTCTCCACCGGCCGCACCCATGAGTACGTCATCCACGACGCGAGCGCGGAGGGCGGGCCGCGCATCACGGTCACCCAAGGCGACATCCGCGCGATCCAGCTCGCGAAATCCGCGCTTTATGCCGGCGCGCGGCTGCTGATGGACGAGATGGGCGTGGACAAGGTCGACCGGGTCGTGCTCGCTGGGGCCTTCGGCGCGCATATCTCGCCCAAGCACGCGATGGTGCTGGGAATGATCCCCGACGCGCCGCTGGAGAAGGTGACCTCCGCCGGCAACGCCGCCGGCACGGGGGCACGCATCGCCCTCTGCAACGTCGCTGCGCGGGCGGAAGTGGAGACGACCGTGCGCCGGATCACCAAGGTCGAGACTGCCATCGAACCGAAGTTCCAGGAGCATTTCGTGAACGCCTCGGCGATCCCGAATTCGGTGGACCCCTTCCCGATCCTCAACTCGCTGGTCGACCTGCCGAATGTCAGCTTCAATACCGGGGGCGATACGGAGGCGGGCGGCGGGCGGCGACGGCGGCGACGGGGCTGACGGCGATGGAGGTGAGGGGACGCGTTGCCCGTCACTCCCCCTGATCTGCGCTTGACGCCTGCACGGCCGCGCAGTATCCACACGCTCCAGCGCGGGTATGGTGAAAAGGTATCACGCGAGCTTCCCAAGCTTAAGTTACGGGTTCGATTCCCGTTACCCGCTCCAAGCCCTGACAGTTCGTCGGGCACCGGTCACACGAACGCATCTGCACGTGGCGCGCCGGCGGCCTGGTCGCGGCCGGCACCTGGCCAACCGCGCCCCACCGACCACAGCTCACTCCACGAGAATGTCGCCGAACTGTTTCTTAAGTTCGCGCTTCAGGATCTTGCCGGTGGCGCCGAGAGGAAGGCTGTCAACGAAGACAACCTTGTCGGGTACCTGCCATGAGGCGATCTTGCCGTCGAATACCTCGAGCAGTTCTTCTTCCGTCGGGTCTTCGCCCTCGGCCTTCACGACGATCAGCACCGGGCGCTCGTCCCATTTCGGGTGCCGCGCGCCGATGACGGCGGCATTGGCGACCTTGGGGTGGCCGACGGCGATGTTCTCCAGGTCGACGGAGCTGATCCATTCGCCTCCCGACTTGATGATGTCCTTGGAGCGGTCCTTGATCGTCAGGTAGCCGTCGGCGTCCATCGTGGCGACATCGCCGGTCGGGAACCAGCCGTCCCGCAGCGCCGATCCCGGGTCGGTCCGGTAATAGCTGTCGAGAATCCACGGACCGCGGCAGACCAGGTCGCCCTGCGTCACGCCGTCATGCGGCAGGAACTCGCCGTTCTCGTCGACGATGGCCAGTTCGACGCCGAAGGGCGGTCGTCCCTGCCCCACGCGCACCGCGCGCTGCGCCTCCACCGGCAGCTTCATGTGCTTGGCGAGCGGCTGGTTGGTGGAGCCGAGTGGGCTCATCTCCGTCATGCCCCAGGCATGGATGGTGTCGACGCCGTACTTGTCGCGGAAGGTGTCGATCATGGACGGTGGGCAGGCCGATCCGCCGATCACCGTGCGCGTCAGGCTTTCGAGCCTGGAGCCGGACTTCGCCGCCTCCGCCAGCAGCCCCAGCCAGATCGTCGGCACGCCAAGCGCCACGGTCACCTCGTGCGTGTCGATGAGCCGGACCAGAGAGGCCCCGTCCAGCCCCGGCCCCGGCAGAACCATCTGCGAGCCGGACATCGCGCAGGCATAGGGCGTGCCCCAGGCATTGACGTGGAACATCGGGACCACGGGCATCACCACATCCCGCGCGGAATACCCGATGCAGTCCCGCGTGTTTGATGCGAAGGCGTGCAGCATGGTGGAGCGATGGGAATAGAGCACCCCCTTGGGGTTGCCCGTCGTGCCGGAGGTGTAACACAGGGAGGATGCCGTGCGCTCGTCGAAGGTCGGCCATGCGTAGTCGCCCGCACCCTCGGCGATGAACTCGTCATAGGGAATGATGCCCGGCACCACATCGGACGCGCCGTCGTCGGTGGCTTCCATCAGGACGATGTGCTCCAGATGCGTCAACTCGTCCCGCACCGCGGCGACGAGCGGCAGGAAGGTACGTTCGACGAAGAGGATGCGGTCCTCGGCATGGTTGAGGATGTAGGTCAGTTGCTGCGGCGGAAGTCGCGGGTTCAGCGTGTGCATGACGTACCCGGCACCGGACACGCCGAAATACAGCTCAAGATGCCGGCGGTTGTTCCAGGCGAGCGTGGCGCAGCGGGCATGCGGTTCGAGCCCGAGCCGGCCCAGGGCGGCGGCCACGGCGCGGGCGTTCTCCTCGACCGTGCGCCAGTTGGTGATTTCCTCCCCGCCGCCGGTGTTGACCGACACGATCTCCGTCTCGCCGTGATAGCGCGCCGCATGCGCGATCAGCGTGGAGATCAGCAGCTCTCCCTGCATCATCTGGCCTTGCATGGCCGATCCTCCCCTTTTGTCTGACGGGCAAAATGCCGTGGCGACACGCGGACTGCAAGCCCGCAGCCGGGGCGGGATACGGCGATGACTCCGGCTAGCTGCGATACTTCAGAAGATAGTCGACCAGCGCGCGGGTCGATCCGTCCTTGGCGTCCGCATTTTCCTCGCCGGTCACGATCGGACCCAGAGCCGTGGCGAGCTCCTTGCCCAGCTCCACGCCCCATTGGTCGTAGGAGTTGATGCCGAGGATGACGCCCTCGACAAACACCCGGTGTTCGTAAAGCGCCACGATACGGCCCAGCATCGCGGGATCGAGCAGCGGGTAGACCAAGGTCGTCGATGGCCGGTTTCCGGCAAAGACGCGGTGTGCCGCCTGGCGCTCCAGTTCCGCGCCCTCGAACTTGTCCGCGATCTTCGCGCGCGCCTCGTCCAGCGTCCGGCCCCGCATCAGGGCTTCGGATTGAGCAAGGCAGTTCGCGACGAGCAGGTCGTGGTGATGTCGCAACTCGGGTTCGTGCCCCTGCGCGCCCACCATGAATTCGCAAGGGACCACGTCCGTACCCTGGTGGATCAGCTGGTAGAAGGCGTGCTGACCGTTCGTGCCCGGCTCGCCCCAGACGACCGGACCGGAGGGCACGGTGATCGCCCGGCCATCCATCGTGACGGACTTGCCGTTGCTCTCCATCTCCAGCTGCTGCAAATACGCGGGCAGTCGCCCCAGCCGCTCGTCGTAGGGCAGCACCGCGCGCGAGGCGTGGCCGCAGACCTGACGGTGCCAGACCCCGACAAGCGCCAGCATCAGGGGCATGTTCTCCACCCCCGTAGCCGAGCGGAAATGCAGGTCCATCTCCTGACCGCCGCGCAGGAATGCGCGGAACGCGTCTGGCCCGATGGCCAGCATCAGCGACAGCCCGATCGGCCCCCACATGGAATAGCGCCCGCCTACCCAGTCCTCGAAGCCGAAGACGCGGGACGCGGGGATGCCGAAGGCTTCCGTCTTGTCCTGTGCGGTGGAGACGGCGGCGAACTGGGCGCCGGGATTGCCGCCATGCTCCTCCATCCAGGCCCGCGCGGTGCGCGCGTTGGTCATGGTCTCGATGGTGGTGAACGTCTTCGACGCGACGATCACCATCGTTGTCTTCGCATCGAGTCCGCGCAGGCAGTCGGCGACATGGGCCCCGTCCACGTTCGACACGAAGTGACAGCGCGGCCCGTCGTGATAGGGCGACAAGGCCCGCACGGCCATGGCGGGGCCCAGATCGGACCCGCCGATGCCGATATTGACCACATCCGTGATCCCGCTTGCGCGGATCTCGTCGGCGAAACCCGCCATCTTGTCCAGCGTCTCCAGCACGCCGGGCATGACATCCTTGCCGTCGACATGCACCGGGCCGCCGTCGAGGTTCCGCAACGCGGTGTGCAGCACCGCCCGGCCTTCCGTCTCGTTGATCTTCTCGCCGCCGAACATCGCATCGCGGCGGGCCTCCCAGCCCGCACCGTCGGCCAGCCGCAGGAGCGCGCCGCGCGCGTCCTCGTCGATGGCCGTCTTGGAATAGTCGAAGAGCATCTCGCCCACGGCGCAGGAAAATCGCCCTGCCCGCTCCGGGTCGCCCTCGAACAGGTCGAGAATACGCAGATCACGCGCCGCCAGCGCCTTGAGTTCGTCCCACATGGTTTCTACTCCGCCCAATGTACCGTCAGATCCGACATCACCGCGCGGATCGGAGCTTCCTCCGGCGGCAGATCCGCCGCTCTCTCCAGCGCCTCGCGCTTTTCCTTCCCGGTGATCACCAGGTGTTTCGACATCGCCTCGTCGAGCACATGGGCCGCGAGGCTGACCCGGACTTCCGGCGCGTCCTCCGGCTCCACGATGTTGAGGATGGGAGCGTTCGGCGCCAGCGCGGCCGCGAGGCCCGGGGCCCCGGGAAAGAGCGAGGCGGTATGCATGTCCGCTCCCATGCCGAGGACCAGGACCGAGATCGGCAAATGCGGCTCGATCGCCGCCGCCAGACGCGGAACCTCCTCCGCCGGCGGCCCATCCGCATGGAGCGGCAGGTAATGCGCCGCCGCCGCGTGGCCGGTCAGCAATCGTTCGCGAACCAGCGCCGTGTTCGACCGCGGGTGATCTTCGGGCACCCAGCGTTCGTCGGTCAGCATGACGTAGACGCGGTCCCAGTCCAGACGCACCCCCGACAGCACGTCGAAGATCGGGCCGGGTGTCGTGCCGCCCGGCACGGCCAGAAGCACCGTGTCATTGTGGTTGAGGTAGCTCTCCAACTGGCTCGCCAGCTTGTCGGCCAGATGCATGGCCAACAGGTCCAGGTCGGGGTAGGTTTCAATCTTCATGGCTCGATCTCCCGCCACATTCGGCCGTCGCGCAGCATCAGCTGGTCCGCGTCGCTCGGGCCGGAACTGCCGCTTTCGTAGGGCTTGGGCACGTCGCCGCGCTGCTCCCATCCCTGGATGATCGGGTCCGTCCACGCCCATGCCGCTTCGACCTCGTCACCGCGCATGAACAGGGTCTGGTCGCCGCGGATCACATCCATGATCAACCGTTCATACGCATCCGGCGGATCGCCGCCATCCGAACCCAGCGCTTCGGCAAAGGTCATGTCCAGCGGCACGTCGATCAGGCGCATGCCACCGGGCCCCGGCTCCTTGATGGTGACGTCGAGCGTGATGCCCTCGTTCGGCTGCAGCTGGATCGCAAGCACGTTCCGGTTCGTTCCATGCTCCACCTCGTCGAAGATCGTATGCGGCAACGGCTTGAACACCACCGCGATCTCGGACGACCGTGCGACCATGCGCTTGCCCGTCCGCAGGTAGAACGGCGTGCCCGCCCATCGCCAGTTCGCGACGGTTGCTCTGAGCGCGATGAAGCTTTCGGTCTTGGAGC
This sequence comes from uncultured Aliishimia sp., assembly GCA_965369035.1. GTDB lineage: Bacteria > Pseudomonadota > Alphaproteobacteria > Rhodobacterales > Rhodobacteraceae > Aliishimia. Next base: position 9,527 of record CBDUPF010000043.1, on the reverse strand, counting down.
GCTGATCGTTCACGGCGGTCCGGTAATCGGGATGCTCTCCGTCCGCGCTGGCAAGGTACTGTCCGCGCACCAGGTGGTGAGCGTGCACCGGTTCGAGAGCCCGGATCACCTTCAGCTTTTCGTCGCGTACCGCGTCGGAATCGAACTTCGCCGGCGGCTCCATGGCGATCAGGCACAAAAGCTGCATCATGTGGTTCTGCACCATGTCGCGCATCGCGCCGGCGCGGTCATAGTATTCACCCCGCCCGCCGACGCCCACCGTCTCCGCCACGGTAATCTGGATGTGGTCCACATATTGCGAGTTCCAAAGCGGCTCGAACAGAAGGTTGCCGAACCGCACGGCCATGAGGTTCTGCACCGTCTCCTTGCCGAGATAATGGTCGATGCGATAGATCTGGCGTTCCTCGAAATGCTCAGCCAACGTCCGGTTGAGGCTGCGCGCGGAAGCGAGGTCCCGGCCGAAGGGCTTTTCCACCACCACGCGGCACTCCGGGCTGGCCATGCCGTGCGCGTGAAGACGTTCGGCGATATCGCCGAACAACGCCGGCGCCACCGAGAAGTAGAACGCCTCCACCCGGCCATCGCCCGACATGGCGTCGCGCAGTTCGGACCAGCCGCCCTCGCCCCGAGCATCGATCATCTGGTAGGACACGCAATCGAGGAAGGCCTTGAGGTCCCCCGCGTCTGCGCCGGGTGCGCCGCCGAACTTGCCGATCGCCTCGGCCACGAAATCGCGGTAGGCATCCTGGTCCATGTCGGACCGGGCCGCGCCGATGATCCGCGCGCCGGGGGGCATCTGTCCCGCGCAAAAGCGCCGGAAGAGCCCCGGCATGATCTTGCGCTGGGCCAGATCACCCGTACCGCCGAAGATGACGAGATCGAAGGGCGCCACGGGAATGACACGCGAAACCATGGGCTGAACTCCTGAATCTGCAACCGATGTTAACCCTAACATGCCCGACGAACATCACAATGGTGTCAAGGCGCGATGCATCAGGTTTTCTACGCCACCGTGTCTGGCTAGCGTCAGCCGGAGCAAAAAACGACGAGCAGGCGAATCCCCTCCCATGAAAGACCACGCTTCCGGAAACCACGGAAAATTCCGCGACCCCGACGTCACCGCCACGGGTGAGCCGCGCGCCCGGGTCCGACTGACCTCTCCGCAGACGCTCTGGTTCAATACGGGGACGCTCTGCAATATCGCGTGCGTCAACTGCTATATCGACAGCTCGCCCACCAATGATGCCTTGGTCTACATGTCCGTGGCGGAGGTGGAGAGCTACCTCGACCAGATCGCGGAGCGGGGCTGGCCCGTTCGCGAAATCGGCTTCACGGGCGGCGAGCCCTTCATGAACCCGGACATGATCGGCATGGCGCGTGCGGCGTTGTCCCGAGGTTTCGAGGTGCTGATCCTGACGAATGCCATGCGTCCGATGATGCGGCGCTCGGTCCAGGCCGGGCTGGTCGCCCTGCAACGGGATTTCCCGGGCGCGATGACTTTGCGGGTCTCCCTCGACCACTACCGCGCCGATCTGCACGACACCGAACGCGGGTCCGGCGGATTCGCCACCACGGTGCGCGGGATGGAATGGCTGCGGGATGCGGGCATCCGCATGTCCGTCGCCGCCCGCACGCTCTGGGGCGAACGGGAGGCCGATGCCCGGGCCGGATTTGCGGAGTTCTACGCTCGCCACGGGTTCGACATCGACGCGCAAGATCCGGGGGAAACCGTGCTTTTCCCGGAAATGGACGAAATGGCGGAAGTGCCGGAGATCACGACCGCCTGCTGGGGCATCCTGAACAAGAGCCCCGCCGACGTGATGTGTTCGTCCTCCCGCATGGTCGTCAAGCGGAGGGGCGCGGCGCACCCCGTGGTGCTGGCCTGCACGCTGCTGCCCCATGATGCGCAGTTCGAACTGGGCAAAACGCTGGAGGAAGCGGAGCGCGACGTCGCGCTGAACCATCCCCATTGCGCGAAATTCTGCGTTCTGGGCGGGGCCTCCTGTTCCATCTGAACGCGGCTAGAACGTGATCACGTGCCCGTCTCGCGGGTTTGCATGTCCATGGGCAATCTTGTCATAGACATCCGCGGCCGCCGCCAGACCGGTATGGGTCTGCAGGTCCAGCCAGCTATCGGCGCTTTCGGCGATCCGCGACCACGCAGCGCCGATCCGCCGTTCGATCACGCCCGGGCCCCAGTCCGCGCGGCGCTTCTCGATCTGCGCCGGGGCAAAGAAGAATTCCGGTTTCGGCCCGTCCAGTTCCAGGTCGTTCCGGAATTGGTCCCAGTGGCTGATGCCCACCGCGCTGGAATGGCGCAGCTGGTTGCCCAGATGGGCATGAACGCGCTGTTTCACCTGTGCGTTTCCGGCCATGTCGACAAAGACGCTCGGCACCTTCGCCAGCGTTTCGATCTCGTCATAACTGACGACCGCATCGCAGGCCCCCGACGCCTCGACGAACCCCACGTTGCCGCTGGAAGTGAGACCGACGATCTGCACGGGGCGCGGGTCCAATTCGGCCAGAAACTTGCACAGCCCCAACCCCGTCTTGGATGAGGCACTGCCAACAACCACCTGTTCCGCGACGAAAAATCCGTTATCCACCAGCCAGTCGCACAGAAGGTAGGACGTGGCCAGCAACGGTTGCAACAGCGCCTGCAAACCCTCCGCATGGACATCCCCGGCACGTACGCGAGTATAGCGATTGTAGACCGCCGGCAGCTCCGCACGATGCGGGGCGGTATCGACGACGACCGTGTCGCCCTCTGCGCGCGGGGTCATCACCAGCGTGTCGGCCAGCGGAAAGAAGCCATACAGGCGCTCTCCCTTGGCCAGGGCATCCGACCGGCTGTCCAGCACTTCGGCGAATCCCCAGACCGGCAGAAGCCCCCGGCCCTCCACTCCCGACGGGAAGAAGGTCCAGTAGCCGATCACGAAGCCCGTCGCCGCATAGGTGACGTTGTTCGCGGTCAGCGCACACAGCCGCAGGTGCAGTCGCGCCTGGCCCGGCTCGAGGTCGGGGTCGGGTAACAGATCGAGTTCCGTCTGCGTGATGTCCGCCTGATCGACCAGCAACCGTTCCATGCCGTCTCTCCCTCTGGTTGCCACGAAGACTATCTCCGATCGACCGGGCCCGGAAGCCCGATGAATTTGCGCCCCGGATCGGGAATTCTCGCGTTCCCTTGCCCGGACCGGGCCGCTAGGCTTTGGCCATGACACGCATTCTGTTCTTTCTCGCCGTGCTGATCGCGCCGCTGACCGCCGTGGCCGACGGGCGCCTTGCCCTCGTCATCGGAAACGATTCCTACGATCAGGTTCCCGCGTTGCAGAAAGCCCGCGCCGATGCCGTCGCCGTGGCCGAGACGCTCGATGCGCAGGGGTTCGAGGTGACGACCCTGCTCGACGGCTCCCGCCGGGCGATGAACCGCGAGATCGCCGCGTTTACCGGCCGGCTCGATCCGGGCGACACGGCCTTCGTGTTCTTTGCCGGGCACGGGGTGGAGATCGGCGGCGAGAACTACCTGCTGCCCACCGATATCGTCGCGCCCGAGACCGGCGCAGAGGGCTTCGTGAAATCCGAATCGATCGGACTGGCCAGCCTGCTCGACCGGATCCGCGCGACCGGCGCGCGCACGACACTGGCCATCATCGACGCCTGCAGGGAGAATCCGTTTGCCGCGGGCACCGGCCGGTCGGTGGGCGGCACGCGCGGTCTTGGCCGGATCGCGGCGCCCGAGGGGACGTTCGTGATCTATTCCGCCGGTGCCGGTCAACTGGCGCTGGACCGGCTTTCGGATGACGACACCGACGCCAATTCCGTGTTTACGCGCCTGCTGCTGCCACGGCTGAAGGAGCCGGGGCTGGAGTTGCGCGCCATGATGTCGGGCCTGCGGCGTGACGTGCGCGACCTGGCGCGCACCGTGGGGCACGAACAGTTCCCGGCCTATTACGACGAGCTTCTGGGTCGGTTCTATTTCACGCCGGCAGCTATGGATGTGCCCAGCGATACCGCCCCGGCGGACGCGCGCGAAAGCATCGGCAGCGACGAGGCCATGCGTGCGGATTTCGAACTGGCCCGGTCGATCAACACGGTCGATGCCTATGACATGTTTCTGGAGCGCTACGGGTCGCGAGACAACGAGTTCACTGTACAGATTGCGCGGCGATTACGCGACGGGCTGGAGGGCGATGAAGGACAGCGTGGCCTTTCGCTTCAGCCGACAGGCGCGCCCCCCGAAGCAGCGACCAGAGCGCCGTCACCGGCCGAGCGGCGCGAGATCATCCGCAAGACACAGGCGCAACTCAATGCGCTCGGGTGCGATGTGGGGCCGGCCGACGGCATCGCGGGGCGCCGGACGCTCGAGGGTTTCGTCGCATTCCTGGACGCTACGGACATTCCGATGGGTCCGGACGACCTTGGCAGCCAACTGGCGCTCGACGCGGTCAACACGAAATCCGGCACGCTCTGCAAGGTGGTTGCGGCAAAGCCGAAACGGACGCCCGTCCCGCCCGCCACATCGGCCGCCAGGCAGGCACAACCGAAAGCGCCGACCTACTCCATGGCCGGCAATTGGTCATGGGTTGCGGACTGCCCGCTCGTGGGACGCGTCACCGGGACCTCAAGCCTTCAATCGACCGGTGGCAATGGCTATTCCGGCTCGCTCTCGAACTCGCTTGGCCAGTCCGCGCGGCTCGACGGCACGCTCAGCGGGCGCACCTATTCGGGCGTAGAGAATTACGGCTTCATCACGATCCGCGCCACGCTGACCCTGTCGGGCGACGGGCGCAGCTTCAGCGGACGCGCCTCGCAAGGATGCACGGTCGCGGGCCGCAAGCGATGAAACCGCCTCAGTTGATGTAGAACTCGCCCTGCACGTTCTGCCACTCGCCCGGGCTGATCATCTTGCGATGCGTGAACCGAACCGAATGCAGCGGACCGTCGATCTCTTCCCGCCAGAACTCGATGAACTTGAAGAGCCGCGGATGGTCCGGCGCGATATCGTAATCCTGCCAGACGAACGAATTCAACACGTGGGCGTAATCCGGCATGTGGTAGAACATTTCGGCGGTGGTCAGCCCGTACCCCTTCAACATCATTTCCGTCTCACTCTGGATCATCTTCAACCTCTTGTTTCCTACTCTGACACCCATCTTGCCGGGCAGAATATTACTTTTCAATGAAAACAGTGTGTTATCAGAGCACCTCCGTGGCTGCCAACGCTGGCGGAGACGGGACATTGCACTTTATCTACGCTTTCTGATAAGCTTGACCCCAAGATATAGCGGCGATGAAAAAGCAGGCAGAAGAACGTGAGCGAAACGCCAGAACCACCTGAAAACGAGGACGAAAACCGTCCCGAACGCCCGCATTACAGCGGCCCGACGATCTCGATCGAACGCGAAATGCGCACGTCCTATCTGGACTACGCGATGTCGGTGATCGTCAGCCGGGCGATCCCCGATCTGCGGGACGGGTTGAAGCCGGTGCACCGCCGCATTCTCTTTGCCATGCACGAAACCGGGAACACGCACGAGAAACCCTATCGCAAATCCGCGCGTCCCGTGGGCGACGTGATGGGTCAGTACCACCCGCACGGGGATTCCGCGATCTACGACGCTCTGGTGCGCATGGCCCAGGATTTCTCCATGTCGCTGCCGCTGCTCGACGGTCAGGGCAACTTCGGATCGATGGACGGCGACAACCCGGCGGCCATGCGCTACACCGAGGTGCGGATGGACAAGCCCGCCGCCTACCTGCTGGCCGATATCGACAAGGACACGGTCGACTTCCAGGACAATTACGACGGCAAGCAGAAAGAGCCGACGGTGCTGCCGGCCCGCTTTCCCAACATGCTGGTCAATGGCGCGGGCGGCATCGCGGTGGGGATGGCGACCAACATCCCGCCCCACAATCTTGGCGAGGTCTGCGATGCCACACTGGCGTTGATCGAGGACCCGGACCTCGATTCCGAGCAGTTGATCGAATACGTGCCCGGCCCCGATTTTCCCACCGGTGCGATCATGCTCGGACGGTCGGGCGCGCGGAAGGCATATCTGCAGGGGCGCGGGTCGGTCATCATCCGGGCAAAGACGCGGGTGGAGGAGCTCCGCAAGGATCGCTACGCCATCGTCATCGACGAAATCCCCTACCAGGTGAACAAGGCCACGATGATCGAACGGATCGCCGAGGCCGCCCGCGACAAGCGGATCGAGGGCATCGCCCATGTGCAGGACGAGTCCGACCGTTCCGGCGTGCGGGTCGTGATCGAACTCAAGCGCGACGCGACACCCGACGTTGTGCTGAACCAGCTCTGGCGGTTCACGCCCATGCAGACGTCGTTCGGCTGCAACATGCTGGCGCTGAACGGCGGCAAGCCGGAACAGCTGACCCTGCGCGGCTTCCTGACCGCCTTCATCGACTTCCGCGAGGAGGTGGTCGCCCGCCGCACCGCCTACCTGCTGCGCCGCGCGCGGGAACGGTCGCACGTGCTTTGCGGTCTGGCGGTGGCGGTGTCCAACGTGGACGAGGTGGTCGCCACCATCCGCGCGTCCGTCGACGCAGCCGAGGCGCGTGCCAAGCTGATGGAACGGCGCTGGCCCGCCGGCGAGATCGCGCCCTACATCCGGCTGATCGACGATCCCACCCACAAGATGAACGACGACGGGACCTATAACCTGTCGGAGACACAGGCCCGCGCGATCCTCGACCTGCGGCTGCAGCGACTGACGCAACTGGGCGTGAAGGAAGTGACCGACGAGCTCGAAGAGCTGGCCGGCAAGATCAAGGAATACCTGGAGATCCTCGGCTCCCGCGAGCGGATCATGGGAATCATCGCGGACGAACTCCGCGAGGTGAAGGAGCTCTTTGCCGTTCCGCGCCGGACGGAGATCGCCGAGTGGTCCGGCGACATGGAGGACGAGGACCTGATCGAGCGCGAGGACATGGTGGTGACCGTGACCTCCGGCGGCTACATCAAGCGCACGGCCCTCTCGGATTTCCGCAGTCAGCGGCGCGGCGGCAAGGGTCTGGCCGGCATGCAGACCAAGGAAGAGGACGTGGTGACCACCCTCTTCGTGGCCAATACGCACACCCAACTTCTGTTCTTCACCACTGACGGCATGGTCTACAAGCTCAAGACATGGCGGCTGCCGCTGGGCGGACGCACCTCCAAGGGCAAGGCGATCGTGAATATCCTGCCGATCCCGACAGGCGTCAGCATCGCGGCAATCATGCCCATCGACCGCGACGAGGATCACTGGGACGAGCTTCAGATCGTGTTCGCCACCTCCGCCGGCGACGTGCGGCGCAACAAGCTGTCGGATTTCACCAACGTGATGCGCAACGGCAAGATCGCGATGAAGCTGCCCGAGGACGGCTCCGTCAGCCTGGTCAACGCGCGGATCTGCTCGGAAGACGACGACGTGATGCTGGTCACCAATTCCGGCCGCGCGATCCGCTTTCCGACGACGGCCGTGCGCGTTTTCGCCGGGCGCAATTCCACCGGCGTGCGCGGCATCAGGCTGTCGGAAGGCGACCGTGTCGTCTCCATGTCCGTGATCCGCCATTTCGACGCGACAGCGGACGAACGCGCGGCCTACCTCAAGATGCGCCGCGCCGTGGCCGGACTCGCGGATGATGGCGAGGTCAGCGACGAAGAGGAAACCGATGCCAACGCCACCATCAGCCAGGACCGCTATGCGGAGATGTCGGCGGCGGAGAACCTGATCCTGACCGTGACGGCCAAGGGGATGGGCAAGTTGTCGTCCTCCCACGACTACCCGGTGCGGGGGCGAGGCGGCATAGGGGTTGCGGCCATGGACAAGGCCATGCGCGGCGGGGAACTGGTGGCCTCCTTCCCAGTCGAGTTGGAGGATCAGATCATGCTCGCCACCTCGCGGGGGCAATCGATCCGGGTTCCCGTCGAGGGAATTTCCTTCCGGTCAAGGTCCGCCGGCGGTGTGAAGGTGTTCAACACCGGCCAGGGGGAAGAGGTCGTGTCCGTGGCCTGGATCGCCGACCAGGGCGAAGAGGACGGCGACGTCGCAGAGTAATTCCCGTCGGGTCGCTGGCAGGCTCGGGGCAAGCGCCGTCCCGGCCCGTCATGTGGTCACCACGCCGAATTCCGCCGCCAATCGCCGCATCGCAAGGCGCCGCGGAAGTTTGATCCGTGTCAAGGTCCGCCGTGTTGCCGCGTCTTACGCTAGGTAAGGACGGAGCGACCGCGGTTACGGAGCATCCACAAGGTATTCGACATACGCGCTTGCACTCGTCCAACCAGTAGCGAGACCGGAGGAGCCGCAATGAATGTCCTGATCATCTACGCCAGCATCGAGGGCCAGACCGCCCGGATCGCCGAATTCGCGCAATCCGAACTGCAAAAGGCCGGGCACACGGTCAGCATGGTGAACGCACAGGGGAACGATGCCATCCCGCTCGGGAACGTGGACAAGGTCATCCTCGCCGCGCCGGTTCACGAGCGCCGCCACCCCAAGCTCTTCGAGGCGATGCTCGTTGCCCAGAAAGCGCAACTGGCCACGCGCGACACGCTGCTCATCTCGGTCAGTCTCAGCGCGGCCTTCCCCGAAGGTCTGGAGGAAGCCGGGGAGTACGTCACGGAATTGAAGATGCGCACCGGGTTCGAACCGAGCGCCGAACTGCTGGTCGCCGGGGCCATTCGCACCGGACACTACGACTATTTCGCAACCCAGGTCCTGCGACATGTCGTACTGCGCGACCGCGACTACGATCCGTCGAGCGAGGAGCACGAATTCACCGACTGGGCAGCGCTGTCCGAAGGGCTTGCGGCCTTCATGGCCGCAGAGACCGTCCCCGGCTGATCCCGGGCGGAGCGACAGCCGGTCGAGATCCCCTGACACGCACCGGCCTTGGCGTTGCGGGCCCGCGGTTTCTTGGCTCCCAGGCCTGTCGCGCACGGCAGGAGGGAGACAATCGCCCGATCCGAAATCCGGACGCTTCCGACTACTTCGACGATGCGCCCAGTGAGGTTATCACTGGCGGCGGGTACGCGCCCGGCGATACTTTCGTATTCCATGACCAAGGCTTACCCAAGCCGCCCATATTCGGACAAAGGGTTGCGGGCGTCTATTACACCAACCATCCTTCTCTGGCCGTCAATTCCTCTGGAGAATGCGTCGCACCTGAACCCGGTTACACAGTGTACGGGCCTTTATATGCTCCGGGCCCTTTTCCGTCGGGGTTTTGCCGTTACAGGAAATGGCTTCAGGGCATCTTCACGATCACGGATGTGTCCACAACGGCGCCCTTCACCGTGTCCGCCAATACCGCAACAGTACCGCTGCCCGCGGGCTTGCCGCTGATCGCCACGGTATTCGGTGCCTTCCGTCTGCTTCGGCGGCGCACGCGAGGCTAAGGCCCTGGACAAACAAATGGAATGCGCGCCCCCAAAGGGGGGGGCGTGCGCCATTGAATCACAGCCCGTAGAGCGTTCCGAACTTGTCTTTCAGGTAGGCCAGAAGCGGCGCCTCGTTCGGCACATGTCCGCT
>CBDUPF010000042.1:0-17675 GCA_965369035.1 uncultured Aliishimia sp. | reverse complement strand
GAACCGGCCCTGCTCGCTCTCGTGGCGGCGGGTCTCCTTCAGGCCCAGCAGTTCGTAGAAGGCCATGGATGTCTCGAGATCCTTCACGCGGACCATCGTGTGCAGGTACTTCAGGCTCATGATGCTTGTGCTCCTAGCTTCCGTGCAGGGACCGGCCCCGATCAGAACACGGACTGCAGCTCCAGCGACAGTCCGATCTTCTCGGTTTCGAACAGGCTCACGTTGCTGTCCGTCCGGTCCGCCATGATCGTCAACCTAGGGGCAAAACCGTGGGTGTCCAAGCTCCTGAAAAAGAACGATGCCGAGACAGCGAGGCTTTGATCCTCCCGGGGTTGTGGTCCGTAGAGCGCTTCGTCGAAGATGCGGTACGTGCCGGTCACGCCAAGGGAGAGTTCGGCGCCCAGAACCGGCCGCTTCATCGTCCAGTCCAGCCCCAGGACTGCCGCGTCATGCGCGACGATGGCGCTGTCGGAGGCATGGCGTTCGAGCCCCGCGAACCAGTCGAGCCGGTTCCCGGATGCCGTGGGCAGGCTCAGCCTGGCGGTGAGTTCGCCGATGGTTGCCGAGCGCAGTGCATTGTCCTGCCGCTCCGACCGGGCGAGTGCGGCCGACCAGAAAAGGCGCCGTCCATGCCCGATTTCGCGGCGCTGCAGAAAGCGCAGACGCACTTCGTCGCTCAGCGGTGCGCCACCGAAGTGCTTGCGGGTCGCGCGCAGCGACAGAGTGCTGTGCGGGCTCGACGGGCCGGGTGCGAAGTCCCGCCCGATCTCCACCCCGTACTGGCTGTAGTCGTAGTCGGAGGCCCGGGCCGACGGCACCGCCCGACGTGCGGAGTCGGACAGGAACGCCCGGCTCTCGTCCCAGAACACGGCCACGAAATCGCGCCGCGTCTGCACAACGTTGTAGTTGTACCGCAGCGTACCGCCGAGCGAGAGCCGCGCACCCGACAGCGGAATCGCGGTCGGGTTGACCAGCACGAGATCGCCGAATTCCAGCGTGTTGTCGCGCGGCGCGTTGTTCACATTGTCGGTCGGGGTGAAACCTGCGCGCAGACCGATCTGCCAGGGGTTGGCGATGCGCAGGTATCGGTAATCGCGGATCGCCTGTGCCCTCGTACGGGGTGTCGGCGCGGCCTCGACCGCCCGGCGCAGCCAGAGCTGTGCCATCGTCTTTTGCCCGCCCGACGACAGGCTCTGCGCCATGGCCATCGCGGCGCCATAGCGGTCGACAGGCCGGTCGGAAAGACGCCAGGCGCGACGCGCATGACTTCGGGCGCGGGGATGCTCGCCCAGCATCCGGCTGGCATGGGCATGCAGGATCATGGCGGCGATGTCGGAAGGATCGCGGTTCAGCAGCACGGCGGTGATGTCCCGAGCGGGGCCAGGGTGGCCGGCGTCGAGCAGTTGTGCTGCCGCCAACCGGGCCTGCGGGATATCGAGCCGCGTTTCGGACCGCACGGGAAGGGCAAGCCCGAGAAGCAGTGCCAGGCAGATCAGCGCCCGTGCCATCAGCGGTTCGCGATCAGCCCGCCGACTTCCTGCGTGGTCGCGCCGTTGACGAAGACGATTCCGGCGATCTCCTGCCCGTTCGGTCCGGCGAAAACCCCGGCCCAGTTGCCGGTGGCAACCTGCGCCCCGGTGCCGTCCAGCTCGGTTGCGTCGGCCTCGACGATGGCGTGGTTCTCGAAGTCGATATCGGCGTCCTGGAGCGAGATGAAACCGGCCAGCGGACCCAGCGGAGCGCCGGTGGTATCGTAGAGCGCACGGTTGGTGATCGTTCCGCCCACGGCGCCGATGCCGTCGAAATCGTCGTAATCCACGCTCAGCGCCACGTCTCCGGTCACGTATTCCACCGTGTTCGAGCTTCCGGTCACAAGCGTGGTGCGGACGGCGGCGTACTCGCCATTGTAGGAGTAGATGCCGGAGGTGGGCAGGGTCGGATCGACGCCGAGCCGTTGCGCACCGGCTCCCGCATATCCGAAATCGATGTAGCGCCCGGTCCCCGCTGCCGCGACCTGTGAACTTGGTGTCCGGCGGAACACGGCGAAATACTGCACCTCGTTCGATCCTGGCGCCGGATTGCTCTGGTAGGCATCGAAGTTGTTGGTGAAGGCCTCCGTCGGGATCCTGTCATAGCGGTTGTTGGGGTCGTCGAAGGGAATGTTGTTGATGATCACCTGGTCCGTGGCCGGGTCGTAGCCGATGTTGTTCACCACCAGCCGCTCCGAATCCTTGTCGAAAAACACGGCGCCGGGGTCGTCGGAGGACTCATCGTCGTCCGTGAAGGGATTGCCGTCGCCACAGCCGGCAAGGCACACCGCGACGGTCATCGCTGTGAGGGTACGGATCATCTGCTCGCGGCCTCTAGGCTCGTTGTTCACGCGCAGGTTGCGGGGGAAATGGTTCAAAGTCAACGTGCCCGGAGGCCGGAAGCCCAACCAATGGCCTCTGTGCAACAGCCGCATATTGCGGTTCCAAGCGAAACTCTATCCAGATATAGTGGGGGCCTGACAGATTCCCGCCGAAAAGGAGGCGTGTCCATGCCGCTGAGCCCCGAACAGCAAGCCGAAATCGACGCGCTGCGCAGCAGCACAAGCGAAACTCTTCGGGCGACAGTTCCGGGGATGGAGGCGCATCTCTACACCGCGTATCCGGTGCTCGATCACGGGTTCGTCCGGGTCATCGACTACATGGGCGACGACGCCGCGATCTGCCAGGCGGCGCGGGTCAGCTACGGGCGCGGCACGAAATCGGTGCAGAACGACGAGGGGCTGATCCGCTACCTGATGCGTCACTGGCATTCCACGCCCTTCGAGATGTGCGAGATCAAGCTGCACGTCAAATTGCCCGTCTTCGTCGCGCGGCAATGGATCCGGCACCGCACGGCGAATGTGAACGAGTACTCCGCGCGCTACTCGATCCTCGACCGCGAATTCTACATCCCCGCACCGGAACATCTCGCCGCACAGAGCGAGGTGAACAACCAGGGACGGGGTGCGGCCCTCGAAGGCGCGGAGGCCGCGCGCGTGCTGGAGTACCTGAAGGCGGATTCAGCGCGCTGCTATGACCATTACGAGGAGATGATCGGGACCGAGGGTCAGCAGGGCCTCGCCCGCGAACTCGCCCGGATGAACCTGCCCGCCAACATCTACACGCAGTGGTACTGGAAGGTGGACCTGCACAACCTGCTGCACTTCCTCCGTCTTCGCGCGGATGCTCATGCGCAGTTCGAGATCCGCGTCTATGCCGAGGAGATCTGCAAGCTCGTCGCCGACTGGGTTCCCTTCGCCTACCGCGCGTTCGAGGACTACCGCATGGGCGGCGCCACGCTCTCGGCGACCGCGCTCGACTGCGTCCGCCGGATGCTGAGCGGCGAGGACGTCACGCAGGAGACTTCGGGCATGTCCAAGGGCGAATGGCGCGAGTTCCGCGAGGTGATCTCGCAGTGACCTCCGGGTGTGACTGGTCATCCCTGGGGCTGCATCGGTCACCATGAAAGGTCGGGTTGTGGACGTGATCGGGTTCACGTCCACTCCGACCGCCCGGCTACTTGCCGGGATCACCAGTACCAAGGGGTGGCGTGATCTGGTCCAGGATCAACGCAACTGGATGTCGCTAGCCATGGTGCGGCCGTCGCGCCCCTCGGTCATCTCGAAACTGACCTTCTGGTTGTCTTCGAGACCGGTCAGGCCGGACCTCTCTACCGCCGAGATATGGACGAACACGTCCTTGCCGCCGTCTTCGGGCGCGATGAAACCATAACCTTTCGTGGCGTTGAACCATTTCACGGTGCCATTTGGCATGTCAGCCGTGCTCCTTCTCATGTCTTCATAGTTGACCGGGCCCGGGCGAGCCGGTCCGGCGGTCCACAGCAATGTTGACGGAAATCGCGATCAGCGAACCCCGGCGCGCTTGTGTCGACTGAGCTACAAGATTGGCCGCGTCTTGCGAAATTCAAGAAAATCGCCGAAATGACCGGGGCAGGAATTCAGTGGAGCGGCGAGGATGCAGGTTTACGGGCTCAAGAATTGCGACACGTGCCGAAAGGCGGTGAAGGCACTGCCCGGCGCGGAACTGGTCGACATACGCGACAACCCGATCGAGCCGGCGCTGCTGGAGCGGGCGTATCGGACGTTCGGACGGGCACTGGTCAACACGCGGTCGACCACCTGGCGAAACCTCGGCGAAACGGAGCGGCAGGCGCCGCCGCTCGACCTGCTCAAGGCGCATCCGGCGCTCATGAAACGCCCGCTCATCGTGGCGGGGGACGATCTGTACCTCGGTTGGGGCGCTGACGTCCGTGCAGGGCTTGGCGCGGACTGACGGTCGCGGGGTCAGCCGCGCCGGGTCAACGACGTGGGGTCAACGACGCGGGGCCAGCGCGCGGTCAAAGGAAAGGGCACCGCCGCCCTTGATGACGAGGATCACCAGGAGCAGCACCCAGAAAGCGCGCTGATCGAGGATCGCGGCATCGGGCAGGCGGTCGAACCAGCGGCCCAGGGTTTCGACATCCCTTGCACCGTGGCCGACCACGTCGGTCAGCGACTGCACCACGATGAAGCCGATCATGCCGAGCGCCGCAAGCCGCGTCAGCAGACCCAGGACGATCAAAGCCGGGAGCACGAATTCGGTCACCGTCCCCGCAAGCACCACGAGATAGTGCCAGAGGCCGAGCTGGCTCACGTCGTAGCTTGCCGCTTCCATCGCGCGCGGGAAGATCTGCGCATAGGCGCCGAGCGACGGCTCCAGCAGGCCGAAGAACGCGCCGTCGCCCAACTTGGTGAGGCCGGACACCCAGAAGTACATCAGCAGAACGCCGGCGAAAACGATCCGCGCCAGCAGCGGAAGCAGCCCCTCGACCCTCTCGAGCGGATCGAAGATGCGGGCGTGAAGGTCTGTCAGTCTGCGCATGGGAGGGGTCTTTCAGAAATGGATGTCGACGATTGCGCGCCCGGTAACAAGCAGGTTCAGGAGCGGGCCGATGTCGAAATCCGCGTCGTGGGCTTCGCCGTCGGAAACAGCACGTGCAATGGGCCGACCCTGTTGGAGTGCTGTCAGGCAGGCGGCTTCGGCAGGGGTCAGCGAATGGGGTACCGGGTCGAAATCGGGCCGGGTGATCACCACCGGCTGTGCGACGGCGCGAGGTTTCGGCGCGCCATCTTCCGTGTTGAAGCGCCAGATATCGTGGAGCGGCCAGCGCGAGGGGACGTATTCGACCGCGGGCGCGAAGATCAGACGCGCCCCGGCCAGCCGTTCGGGGTCCGCGGCCGCAAGCCGGCGGGGCTCGACCGGCGCCGCGTCGGCCGCGTGGTAACTGCGGCGCAGCGCAAGTTCCAACCGCGCGACGTCTGGAAGATAGCCGATGTGTTTCAACGGATCGAACCCGTCGAGAAACGCGGGCATCTTTTGTCCGTAGTGCATCATCAGGGGCGATTGCGGCGGATGGGCGCGCAGATAAAGCCCGGCGAGGCGGTCGAAATTCGCCTCTCCCAGAAGCTTGCGCAGGACCGGAAACCCGGTGTGCAGGGCCTCGGTCAGCGATACCGCCACGTTGTTGCGATAGACGGAATACCGGCGGCCCGCGGGACCACCGTGACCATCGATCAACCCGTCCGGGACCGCTGCCGCCGCATCGAGGAGCGCGTCGCGGAACACGGACTGATCGGTCATTGCGCGGGCACCCGGCCGAGCGCGTCGGCGGCGCGCTCGGCCTCGGCCGCCAGAACGGGCC
The DNA here is from genome assembly GCA_965369035.1 of uncultured Aliishimia sp. Taxonomy (GTDB): domain Bacteria; phylum Pseudomonadota; class Alphaproteobacteria; order Rhodobacterales; family Rhodobacteraceae; genus Aliishimia. The sequence goes on along the minus strand of CBDUPF010000042.1, from coordinate 11,945 downwards.
AGTCGGGAACGTCGGTATCCCATTCCACCAGCACCGGGCGGGGGCCGGAGCGGGCCAGCGCGTGGTCGAGCAGCGTCCAGACCGGATCGGCCACCGGCGCGCCGTGGCTGTCGATCAGCAGGGGCCGGCCGGCGTCATCGGCATCCTCGTCATGGCCGCCGAGGTGCATTTCACCAACCGCATCAAGAGGGTAGGCATCAATGTAGGCCTGCGGAGAGGTGCCGAGATTGGTCGCCGAAACAAAGACGTTGTTGATGTCGAGCAGCATCCCGCAGCCCGTCCGCCGCACCAGTTCGGCCAGAAAATCGGTCTCGGCCCAAGTGCTTTCCGCAAAGGCCAGGTAGCTCGACGGGTTTTCGAGCAGCATGCGGCGGCCAAGCGTCTCCTGCACCTCGTCGATATGGTCGGCCACGCGGGCCAGCGTCGTGTCGGTATAGGGCAGGGGCAGCAGATCGTTGAGATACTCGGCTCCATGCGTCGACCACGCCAGATGCTCGGAGAAACTCGCCGGTTGCAGCCAGTCGCAGAGGCGCTTCAGTCGGTCGAGGTGATCGGGGTCGAGCCGTCCCTCTCCGCCAATCGACAACCCGACCCCGTGGACCGAAATCGGGAAGCGTTCGCTCAGCGCCCGCAACTGTGCCAGCGGGCGTCCGCCGTCGCCCATGTAGTTCTCCGCATGGATCTCCAGCCAGGCGACCGGGCCGGGGTCGTCCATGATCGCCGCGAAATGCTGCGGTTTGTAGCCGACGCCGACGCCGTTGGGCAGCCGGTCGTGAGGGCGGGTTTGGTCCAGCATGATCCTCTGCCGATGGAAGGTGCCAGTGCGGGGCAGACGTCTACCGCCCGCCCCGGTGGGTCGGTTTATGCCGGCCGGTCGCGGTCGAGCGGCTCCAGCGAGCCTTCGCGCGGTGTGCCGTCGGCCATGGCGGGCAGGTCGATCTCGGCGCATGTGCCGGCATCGACCAGGGTCCACGCGTTGCCCTGGTAGTCCACCTTGGACGTGCCGGCGCAGGTTGTGCCCGGACCGGCGGCGCAATCGTTCTCGCCGGCCAGCGACACGCCATAGCACTTTTCCTTGCTGGCAGCGTCGACCTGCGACGTCTGTGCCGCGAAGGCGGCGAACATGGCGGATGCGATTGCAACGGTCTTGACGGTCGGTTTCATCGATCTGTTTTCCTCGTGACAGTTTCGGTGGTTTCGAGCTGGTGGTCCCAAATTACGCAGTCTGACGAAACATACCACTCACAGGCCCGTGCGTCACGGAGCTGTCAGGACATGTTGACGCGGACGGGCGAAAAACGCCTCTGTTTCAAGGTCATGGCACGCGGGCTGTTCGAATTGTTACAGTCCGCGCGGTGTTCCCGGGTGATGTGTCAGGCCAGATCCGGCGGCAATGCGTCCCGGGCCAGCTCCTTTGTTACATCTCCGAGCGACTGGACGGAGGTCTGTTTTTCGCCCAGACGTCGGACCGTGACGGTTCGCTCCTCGACCTCGCGATGGCCGACGGCGAGGATGACCGGAACCTTGCCCACCGAATGCTCGCGGACCTTGTAGTTGATCTTTTCGTTTCGCGTATCCGCTTCGGCCCGCACACCCGCGGCCTGCAATTCCGCCACGACCTCGTTCACATAATCGTCCGCCTCGGACGTGATGGAGGCCACGACCACCTGGCGCGGGGCGAGCCAGAACGGCAGCTTGCCCTCCCAGTTCTCGATCAGGATACCGATGAACCGCTCGAAACTGCCCAGACAGGCCCGGTGCAGCATGAAGGGCCGGTGCTTGTCGCCGTCCGCGCCGACGTAGGACGCGCCCAGCCGTTCCGGCAGGTTCGGGTCAACCTGGAACGTCCCGCATTGCCAGACGCGGCCGATCGCGTCGGTGAGATAGAAATCGAGCTTCGGTCCGTAGAACGCGCCATCGCCCGGTTCCAGCGTATAGTCACGCCCGACGGCCTTGATCGCGTTTTCCAGCGCGCCCTCCACGTGGTCCCAGCTCTCGTCCGATCCGACGCGCTTCTCCGGCCGCGTGGCAAAGCGGATCTCGAACTTGTCGAACCCGAGCTCGCGATAGATGTCGGCGAGGTAGTCGATGAAACGCGCGCATTCTTCCTGGATCTGGTCTTCGGTACAGAAGATATGCCCGTCGTCCTGGGTGAATCCCCGCACGCGCATCAGACCGTGCAGGGCGCCCGAGGGCTCGAATCGCGCGCAGGATCCGAACTCCGACAGCCGCAACGGCAGGTCGCGGTAGCTTTTCAGACCCTGGTTGAAGATCTGCACGTGACAGGGGCAGTTCATCGGCTTCAGCGCATTGATCCGCGTCGTCGCGCGGTTCTTGACCGCGGCGCCGGCCGTCTCCCCGTCGCGGCTTTCGTCGACCTCCACCACGAACATGTGGTGCTGGTACTTCTCCCAGTGACCCGAATCTTCCCACAGCTTGCGGTCGACCACCTGCGGCGTGTTGATCTCCCGGTAGCCGCCGGCGCGCTGCTTGCGGCGCATGTAATCCTGCAGCGTGGTGTAGACGGTCCAGCCGTCGGGATGCCAGAACACCTGGCCGGGCGCTTCTTCCTGCATGTGGAAGAGGTTCATTTCGCGACCCAGCTTGCGGTGGTCGCGGCGGGCCGCTTCCTCCAGCATCGTCAGATGTGCCTTCAGCTTCTCGCGGTTCAGGAAGGCAACGCCGTAGATCCGCTGAAGCTGCGCGCGGGAGCTGTCGCCCCGCCAATACGCCCCGGCAATCGACATCAGCTTGAACGCGTCCGCGGGAACCTGGCCGGTATGCTGCAGATGCGGGCCGCGGCAAAGGTCCTGCCAGTCGCCGTGCCAGTACATGCGTAGCGGCTCGTCGCCCGGAATCGCCTCGATCAGCTCGATCTTGTAGGGCTCGTCCGTGTCCCTGTAATGCTGGATGGCCCGGTCGCGGTCCCAGACCTCGGTCCGCACGGGGTCGCGGAGATTGATGATCTCCTTCATCTTCTTCTCGATCAGGCCGAGGTCTTCGGGGGTGAAGGGCTCCTCCCGGTCGAAGTCGTAGTACCAGCCATTGTCGATCACCGGTCCGATGGTCACCTTCGTGTCGGGCCAGATCTCCTGCACCGCGCGGGCCATGATATGAGCCAGATCGTGCCGCACGAGTTCATTTGCCTGCGCGTCGTCGGCCATGGTGTGGATGGCGATGGAGCTGTCGGCCTCGATCGGCCACTGGAGGTCCCAATGCCTGCCGTCCACGGTCGCACTGATCGCCTTCTTGGCCAGCGATTTGGAGATATCGGCCGCCACCTCCGCCGGAGTGACGCCGGCGTCGAAATGTCGAACGGAATTGTCGGGGAGGGTGAGTGCGATCTGGGCCATGACGGCTTCCTCGTCGGTTTGGCGCCCACGGAACGCCCGGTTGCGGGTTATGTCGATGCGCGCCTTTTGGCCGGGCAACGAACGCAAGTCAAGCGGGGCATCGCATCACTGGAAGGATGCTCTCTGCGCCTGCGGATGCGCGGGTGGTGACCCGGCCGGGCGCGAAGGAGTGACGACGGGACCAGTCACCGGGTCGGGTTGCGCGGCCACGTCGGGCAGCTTTGCGAGGGCGCGCGGGAAACTATCGTCAAGGCATGCAAAAGTATTCATTATTTTTATGAAAATTCATGGAGTTATTCGTCACCAAACCCACTTGTGCGGCGTCGGTTTCTGGCTACATTGGGTCGCATTCTCGGCCGGCTTTTTCGGCAGTCGAAAACCCAATGATCGGAGGCACGGCCATGGCACGTCCCAACACGAAGTTCGAATTGTCGGTTCACGACATGGAGCTGATCGAATCGGCGCTGCGGTCGCGCAAGAAGTCGTTGTCGGAGCAGTTGATCGACATGAAGCAGGTCGACAGTGGGCTGAAGGAAGACCTGCACACGATTCATGAACTTCTTGGCCGCCTGCACAATCAGAAGGAATTCTACCGTCCCAGCCGTGGCGCCTATATCGGCGGCTGATCGCGTAGGACTGGCGGTCCGGCCTTTGGTCGGAAATCGAAATGAGCCTCGGGTGGTCGATCCGGGGCTTTTCTCGTTCATGGCTCCGAAACCAGTGCGCCGCCCGCTGCCTGGCGGATCCCGCCCGCACGCGAAATGGCGGGCCGAGCATTGAATTCCCGGTTGAAGGCCGCAATCCTGCATGTGCAAATGGGTAGAACTGCGGGGAGGTTGTCATGCCGGAGACGAGTTGGGCGCGGCTGAAGGCGCATGAACTGCGTGCGCTGGCGGCCGAAAACGCCGTGGTGATTCTCCCCATCGCGTCGATCGAACAGCACGGGCCGCATCTGCCGGTGATGACGGACACGCGGTTGGGCGAGGAGATCGCTCGCCGGGCTGCCGAGAAGGCGTATGCGCAGCGGCCCACCATCTGGACGCCGGTGGTCTGGTCGGGGTTGAGCGAACACCACATGGCCTTTGGCGGCACGCTGACGCTCTCGCACGCCACGTTCCGGGCGCTGATCGCCGATCTGGTCGAAGCGATTGTGCGGGCCGGGTTCCATGACATCCTGATCTCGAACTCCCACGGCGGCAATATCGTCGCCATGCAGCAGATCCTGGACGAGCTGTCCCCGGGCGTGGCGGCCACGATGGTGGCCGCGACCTATGTGATGGAAGCCGGCGCGCGCTATGGCGAGGTGCTGGAGGATCAGGCCTCGGTCATGCACGCGGGCGAGGCGGAGACGTCGATGATGATGGTCTGCACGCCGGAGCTTGTCGACGACTCCGACCTGGCATCGCATAATATGGACGCCGCGTCCGGCCCCGATTTTCTCAAGGCCGGCGCATCCGGATATCGCTGGCGACCGCTTGCCCATGTCACGCCGAACGGGGTGCTCGGCAAGCCGGAGAAGGCGACGCCGGAGAAGGGTGAGAGATTGCTGGAGATAGGCGCCGAAGCCATGGCACGGCTGATCACCGATCCGGCCACCTGGGCGGCGCCGAACGACCTGAGGCAGGCGCAAACGGGCGGCGTGGCGCTGCGGCGGGACGGGTGATGACGGAATATCTGGACACCGATCAGGGACGACGCCTCGCCTATGACCGCACCGAGGACAAAGGCCCCACGGTCGTGTTCCTTGGCGGCCTCAAGTCGGACAAGGAGGGGACAAAGGCGCTGCACCTCGAAGCCTGGGCGAAATCGCGCGGCCAGGCGTTCCTGCGCTTCGACTATTCGGGGCACGGGCAAAGCTCGGGCCGATTCGAGGACGGGTGCATCGGCGACTGGCACCAGGACACGCTGGCGGCGATCGATGCGCTGACCGAGGGGCCGATCCTGCCGGTCGGGTCCTCCATGGGGGGCTGGCAGGCGCTTCTGCTCGCCCGCGCGCGACCCGAGCGCACGGCCGGACTCGTCACCGTCGCGGCGGCGCCCGATTTCACCGAGGACAGTTACTGGGCCGGGTTCTCCGACGCGCAAAAGGTGGAACTGGAAGAGCGCGGATATGTGGAATTGCCCAGCGACTATATGGAGCCTTACCGCATAACCAGACGCATGATCGAGGACGGGCGCGATCACCTCGTTCTGCGAACGGCCCTCCCGCTGGCATGTCCGGTTCGTTGTCTGCAGGGAACGGCAGATACCGCCGTCAGCACCGAAGTCGCTCTGCGCCTGCTCGATCATGCCGACTGCCCGGACATGCGCCTGACGCTGGTGAAGGATGCCGACCACCGGTTCTCGGACGGGCCGTGCCTGGGGCTGATCGAACAGGCCTTGCTGCAGGTTCTGGGAGAGCGGCCATGAGGGATCCCGGTTTCACGAACGCCACGGTCGAGCGCCTTCCGGACCGGATCGAGGGTCTGTGACGTTGGAACAGAGAATCAGCCTGATCACGCTGGGTGCCCGCGACATCGACGGGTTGGCGGCTTTCTACGACTCACTCGGCTGGCGGCGCGAGGAAAGTCCGGACGGTGTCATCGCCTACGATCTGCTGGGCCAGACCTTGGGTCTCTATCCTCTGGCGGACCTCGCGCGAGACATGGGGGTGCCTGTCGAATCGCTGGGGCACGGCGCGATGACTCTGGCTTACAACGTGCGTGACCGGGCAGAGGTGGCACCCTTGCTGGAACGGGCGGAAGCAGTCGGGGCGCGCATCCTGAAACCTGCCCACGACGTCTTCTGGGGCGGCCATGTCGGATATTTCGCCGACCCCGAAGGCCATGTGTGGGAGGTAACCCACAACCCCCTGGCACCGCTTGGCCCCGGCGGGGAATTCCGGTGGAAGGGTTACGGCTGATGCGCCGGCCGGACAGCATGCGCGGGCTCGAGACGCTGGGCCGCGTGCGACTGTCGAAATACTTCTACATGCGTGATTTTCTCTACTCCGAGATCGCGAACATCCACGGGCTTCGGAACGTTCCAGACAACCCGGATCTTGCCATCGAGAATGGTCGACGATTCTGTACCGCGCTGCTCGACCCGCTCGAAGAGACCTTCGGGCGGGTGGCGGTGCGGTCGGGCTACCGGTCTGCGGAGGTAAACAGGTTCGGCAACGAACACGGGCTCAACTGCGCGCGCAACGATCATCCGCTGGAGTGTCATATCTGGGATCGAGACGGGGGCGAAAACGCGGTTGCCGGTGCGTCCATCGTCATCCCGTGGTTCGCGGACCGCTACGACGCCGGGCGCGATTGGCGCGACCTGGCCTGGTGGATCCACGATCACTTGTCCTATTCGGACCTGTGGTTCTTTCCGAAGCTCTGCGCGTTCAACATTTCGTGGCGTCCCGATCCCTGGCGCACGATTTCGAGCTATATCAAGCCGCGTGGTCTGCTGTTGCGGCGGGGGGAGGAGCCGCCAGACTCGCCGGCGCAACGGCAGGCCCGCTACGCCGATTTCCCGCCACTTCGGGGCGATATCCGAACTGGACCCACCTGTTGACGACGGGCGCTGCCCCGCAGCGTGCAGTCACGATCACCCGAACCCGGCAGGCTATTGTGCCGAACCGGGCGCGGAAGAGTCGCCTGTCCGGCGCCGCTCGCTACTCCGCGACCACGTAAGGGCGCGTGGGCGAGGCCTGTTCTGGCGCCCCGGAGTTGTTGTCGATGAACTCCAGCACCAGCGGTCGGATGTTGGTCCGCCAGCTGCGGCCTGCGAAGATGCCGTAGTGGCCGGCACCAGGCTCCAGGTGGCTGGCTTTCTTTTCCTCCGGCAGGCCGGTCAGCAGGTCGAGCGCCGCAATGCATTGACCGGGCGCTGAGATGTCATCATTCGCGCCTTCGACGGTTTTCACCGCCACGGTCGTGATCTTGCCGATGTCGACTTTCTTTCCGGCCACGACGAACTCGTTGCGTGCGATCTCGCGATGCTTGAACACACGCTCGACCGTGGAGAGATAGAATTCCGCAGTCATGTCCATCACCGCGAGGTATTCGTCGTAGAATCGGTTATGCGGGTCCTGGTCGGACGCTTCGCCTCGTGCGACCCGGTTGATCTGGTCGAAGAACGCCTCTCCGTGCCGGTCCGCGTTCATCGACATGAACGAGGCGAGTTGCAGGAGTCCGGGATAAACCTTGCGGCCGACGCCGTGATACTTGAAACCTACCTGCTGGATCATGACCTGTTCCAGCTGCCCCATGGTCACGCGACGACCGAAATCCGTCACGTCCGTGGGGGTCGCATCCGGGTCGATCGGCCCACCGATCAGCGTCAACGTACGGGGTTGGGCCTTCGGGTCTTCCTCTGCAAGGTAGGCGGTTGCCGCCAGCGTCAGCGGTGCGGGTTGGCATACGGCGATCACATGCGTGTCCGGCCCGAGGTGGCGCATGAAGTCAACGAGATAGAGCGTGTAATCCTCGATATCGAACTTGCCGGCGGACACGGGAATGTCGCGCGCATTGTGCCAGTCGGTGATGTAGACCTCGCAGTTGACGAGCAGCGATTTCACGGTGCTGCGCAGCAAAGTCGCATAGTGCCCGGACATCGGCGCCACCAGCAGGATCTTGCGGGGCTGTTCCTCTCGTCCGGTGACGTTGAAGTGCAGAAGATTGCCGAAGGGGCGTTCCACCACAGGTTCGATCTGGACAAGATGATCGCGTCCGTCTTCACATGTGAAGGTACGGATGCCCCAGTCGGGCTTGGCGACCATTCGTTCGAAAGAACGCTCGGTCACCTCGCCCCACGCTTGCATCCATTGAAACGCAGGGTTGGGTATCATTGCGAAAACAGGATATGATCCCAGTGCACGCGCTGATGCGCCGAGCCACTGATTGGTATTGCGAACCGTTTCCATCCAGTCGTAGCTCAGCATGAACCGCATATGGGTCTCCTTCTTCGTGGCGCGCGGGGCAGGGCCGCACGGGAAAAAATGATACTATTCAACCCGCTACACCTGTTCGCCTCGCGCCTCCCAACTTCGGCGACTAAATGCTGCAGGTGCGAAGATAAGCCGGAAACAGTTAATTGACAACTAAATATGACAAGATTCATGGGGGATCACGATGACCGACGTAAATGAGGCTCAGACAGTACCGGGTCGCGAGTTGGAAAAGCTCAACGAAAACCTCCACAAGGTAGAGGAGTTGTCTCAGCGGCTCGTGCGGGTGATGGCGAATCGAAAGGGCCACGCACCCAGCCTCGACAGCCCGGGTCCCGACCTCTACGCCAACGCGATGTCGGCCTACTGGAAAGAGGCTCTGACCAACCCGGCAAAGCTGATCGAGCAACAGATGGGGTACTGGACCAAGACCGTCACCCATTTCGTCGAAGCCCAGCAGGCGCTTGCGCAGGGCAAGCTTCAGGCGCCGGAAAACCCCGGCCCGGCAGACCGGCGGTTCAGCCATCCGTTGTGGGACAGCCACCCCTACTTCAACTTCGTCAAGCAGCAGTACCTGATCAACGCGGAGGCGATGCGGACGGCGCTGGAGGAGGCCAAGGACCTCGACCCGCGGCAGAAGCGCCGCCTGAACTACTTCGCGCAGCAGATCATCGACATGATGGCGCCCACCAATTTCCTCGCCACGAATCCCGAAGCGCTGGAAAAAGCTGTCGCGACGGAGGGGCAGAGCCTTGTCAAAGGGCTGGAGAACCTGATTTCCGACCTTGAGGCCAACAACGGCGAAATGGTCGTCAAGCTGGCCGACGAGAACGCATTCGAGTTGGGCCGGAATATCGCGACCGCGCCGGGCTCGGTCGTGTATCGCAACCGGATGATCGAGTTGATCCAGTACGCGCCGGTCACCGAAGAGGTGCATACAACCCCCCTCGTGATCTTCCCGCCCTGGATCAACAAGTTCTACATCCTCGATCTCAAGGCGCAGAACAGCCTGATCCGTTGGCTGACGGAACAGGGCTTCACGGTATTCATCGCAAGCTGGGTCAATCCGGACGCGGCCTATGCCGATGTCGGGCTCGAGGACTATATCGAGGACGGTTATCTCGCCGCCATGCGCGAGGTGAAGGAGATCACCGGCGAGGAGAAGCTCAACGTCGTCGGCTACTGCATCGCCGGCACCACGCTGTCGATGGTGCTTTCGCTGCTGAAACAGCGGGGCGACACCACGGTGAAATCGGCGACCTTCTTTACCGCGCTCACCGATTTTTCGGACCAGGGGGAGTTCACGCCCTTCCTCACCGACGATTTCATCGACGGGATCGAGGAGGAGGTCGCGGACAAGGGTGTCCTGCCCTCGGTCATCATGGCGCGCACCTTTTCCTTCCTGCGCTCCAACGATCTCGTCTATCGGCCCGCGATTCGCAGCTACATGATGGGAGAGACGCCGCCCGCCTTCGACCTGCTCTACTGGAACGGGGACGGGGCGAACCTGCCGGGCAAGATGGCGATGCAGTATCTGCGCGGTCTCTGCCAGCGCAACGAGCTGGCGACCACCGGCTACGAACTGCTCGGCCACCGCCTCACGCTGGACGATATCAAGGTGCCGGTTTTTTCGGTGACCTGCGAGACCGACCACATTGCGGCCTGGAAGGACTGCTACAAGGGCGTGCAGAAGATGGGGACGAAGAACAAGACCTTCGTGCTCTCCGAATCCGGCCATATCGCGGGGATCGTCAATCCGCCGACGAAACAGAAATACGGCCATTACACGAATGACGACCTCGACCTCGATACCGAAGACTGGCTCGCGTCAGCCGAGTTCCACAAGGGCTCGTGGTGGCCGCTTTGGGGGGAGTGGTTGAAGAAGCGGTCCGGCAAGATGATTCCCGCCCGCAAACCCGGCGATGGTGGCCGAAAACTGCTATGTGATGCGCCGGGGACCTATGTGAAGGCCAAGGCAACACTCTGAAAAATCTCTGATTCCTTCGGGTTTTGCGCGTGCAGAAAAAATTTGTGCTGCAGTGCAGAAAACACTTGAAATGCCGCGCTGCAGCATGCATATTCTCCATCAGAAGACGAACACACGCCAACGTGCAAAACCCAACCTGACCCGAAGGATAGAGAAATGGCCAAGACCCAAGACTACACCGCATACATGAAAGACATGATGGGCGCATTCCCCGTGGACACCAAAGCCATGGAAGACGCGTTCAAGACTTCCGCAACGCTGAACGAGAAGCTCTCGTCCGTTGCTCTGGAAGCCGCAGAGAAGTCGACCGACCTGTCGTCCAAATGGGCAAAAGACACTCTGGTGAAAGCTGCCGAGCTGTCGAAGGCGAAATCCGAGCCGGCCGACTACGCCAAAGCCTTCACCGATTTCGCTTCGGCTTCCGCTGAAGTGGCTGCCGAGAACATGGCTGCCTTCGCCGAGATCGCCAAAAAAGTGCAGATGGAAACCGTCGAGCTGATGATGGCTGCCGGCAAAGACTTTCAGGAAGACGCAACCGCGGCCGTGAAGAAAGCCACGTCCGACGCCGGTGCCGCCGTGAAGAAAGCTGCTGCAGCGAAGTAATACACTTACGGATTTGCACCGCTCCTCCTCCCTTTCGGTGCAATGACGTTGGGCGGATCTTCGGATCCGCCCATTTTTTTTGTTTCGGTTCAACAGGCTTGCGCGGCGGACGTTTTTGTGATGCCCTGCATCGCGCCACTTTTGCGGTGCGGCAACACAAGCCAACGGGGGACGGCATGGCAGAAAAGAAAGCACCTTTGCTGATCAAGCGCTATGCCAGCCGGCGTTTGTACAACACGGAAACGAGCGACTACGTCACGCTCGAGGATATCGCGGGCTTCATCCGCGAGGGCCGCGAGGTCCAGATCGTGGACCTGAAGTCGGGCGACGACCTGACGCGGCAATACCTGCTCCAGATCATCGCGGAACACGAAAGCAAGGGCGAAAGCGTCCTGCCGGTGGATGTGCTGACCGACCTTGTGCGCAGCTACATGGGTGGCGGCGTGAGTGTCGTGCCGCAGTTCCTGCAGGCCAGTTTCGAGATGCTGCGCCACGGCCAGAGCAAGATGATGGAGAACATGAGCGCGATCAACCCGATGGCGAAGATGCCCGGATTCGAGGCGATGCAGGCTCAGCAGGAGGCCTTCATCAAGGCGATGACCGGCGGTATTTCCGGCTGGAACAAGGACGGAAGCGACGGCGGCGGCAAGGAAACCGGAAAGCAGGACGACTCGGGCGAGGATCTTGACGAGATCAAGCGCCAGCTGGCGGAGTTGCAGGAAAAGCTGTCACGAATGAAGTGACCGATTCCGACCAGGTGCCCCGCCTTGCAGGTCCTGGCGCACGTGCGCAGAACGCCGAATGCGACTCCCCGCTGTGACGGGCCGGAAGCCGGTCCGCCTTCTACTCCGCCGCAAACCGGGACGGTCTGACCTCGTCCATGGCGCCCAGCAGGATGTCGCCCACCCTGTCGATTTCGGCGCTGCTGAGGTGCACCGGCAGACGCACGTCGCAGGCGCGCATCAGCATGGCGCGGGTCCGGGGCAGGTCGGGCAGATTCTCGATGAACTTCCAGTTCCAGAATGCTCGGGCATTGTCCGCGGACTGTCCGAAGACCTGCACCTTGACGCCTCGCTCTCCG
>CBDUPF010000041.1:0-17698 GCA_965369035.1 uncultured Aliishimia sp. | reverse complement strand
GTACCAGTTGCCCGGCGTGGTCGCCGCGCCCTCGTTCCGCGTGGTCCAGCGCAGCGTCACGTCACCGCCCGCCGAGGGTTCCGCCTCGTCGACCGACAGCGCCGAGACAATCAAATCCGGAGCCGAGGCGACCGTTTGCGTGGTGACGTTGTTCGTCTCACCGGTCCCGTCGAGATTGGTTTCGAACACCTCGCCCAGCGCGTCGACCTCGACGCTGAACAGAAATTCGCCGGTGCCGTCCAGCCCTTCGGGCCAGCCGATTTCCACCGAACGGGCGCGGCCCTGACCGGCGCCCAGCGGACCGGCACCGGTCTCGCGCAAATCCTGGTTCCATATTATCTTGCCGGTGGACTGGTTGCGGATGATCAGCCGCTCGCTCCAGGTGCCCTCCGCGTCCTTCGTGCCCGCGTTCGACAGCTGCCAGCTGACCGTGACCTCTTCACCGCCGGCCCAGCCGGAGGCGGGCGAAACGCTCAGGCCCGTCGCCTGCAGATCGACATAGGGCGCAAGCTCCGCACTGAAATCCAGCGTGGACACATTGTTGAGCTCGCCGGTCCCTAGGGCGTTGGATTCGACCACATTGTTGTTCACGTCGGTCGACAGCGTTAGGCGAAGATCCCCGACACTGCGGGTTCCCGGCGGCAGGGTGAGCGATGCGCTTTGCGAGACTGTCCCGTCCGGCGCGATCCGGTTGGCCCCGGTCGCGTCACGGGGAACGACAATGTCCGCAAGCACTTCGCCGGTATCCTGGCGCCGGACGGTCAGGCGGGTGTTGAAGGTCGCATCGACCTCCAGATCGCCGGAATTGCGCAGGGTCCAGGAGAAATCGACCGACTGTCCCGATTGAACCGGCGCGGGGCTGTCGAGTGTCAGACCCTCGACCGTCAGGTCCGGCGCCGGCTGCCCTTCGAGTCCGGTGAGGATGATCGGGTCATTGATCGGGTTGGCATACACGTTGAAGGTGAAAGCCCGGCTCGTCGGATAGTCGATCCGCCCTTCGACCATCAGCAGGTAGCGGCCGGTGTCGGGCAGGGTGACGGTATCGATGTCCGTGTTGAGGTATTCTCCGAAGACCTCGCGCCCATAGGGGTCGATCAGTCGCCAGTACGATTGCGTGTCGCCGCCGGTCCGGTCGAAGAAGTACCGCTCACCCGCATTGGCCTCGAACGAGAAGAGCTGCGTCTCCGTACCGGGCGCAAGCTGCCCGGCGACCGGTGTTCCGATGGTGACCGGCTGCGCCGTGCCCGTGTCGAGCACGTTGACGGAATAGCTGCCGGTGACCCCGTTGGCGGCGGCAATCATGAGACGATAATCGCCCGCGGGAACCGTGTAGTAGGGCGGGTAGCTTACGTCGACGGAATCGGAATCGTGGAAGGGACGGCTGTCGACCTGGCCGCGGGGTCCCGTCAGCGTCCAGCGCCAGTTGCTGCTGTCCGGAGACTGCACATCGACATAGATGCGCGTGGCCGCGGCGAGGGAGAAGGTCAGAACTTCGGTCTGCCCCGGCAAATCGAACGTGTTGCCGTAGACCTCCCCAGGCGTGAGCGCATTCTGGCTGCCTGTCAGCGGAACGACCCGGAACGACTGCGTGGTGTCCCCGTCACTGCTCGTATAGCCCTCGAGGATCAGGTATTGGATGCCGTCCGTGTTGAGAGTCAGATCCTGGATATCGCTCCGATTGTAGACGTTGCTGCGGACGATCTGGCCATACTGGTTCACGACCTTCCAGTTGCCGTACAGCGACCCGCCCAGGTAGTCGACATAGAACTGGTCGCCGGCCGAACCGGAGAACTTGTAGATCCGCGCCTGCATGTTGGGCGTGAACTCCGCATCCACCTGTTGGCTGAAGACCAGTTCCTCGGCATTCGACACGTCGAGGATGCGGAAAGCATAATCGCCCGACGCAAGGCCGCTGCCACGGATATTGACCGTGTAGTCGCCCGCGGGCAGCGACATGATCTGCGCCCCGCTGTTGTAATGGCTGTCGAGCCGCCGGATCTCGTTTTCCACCAGCTGTCCGGCGGGACCGGTCAGCGCGAAGCGGATATCCGATCGCCCGGACAGGCTGTCGATATAGACCTGCGTGTCCTCGGCAAGGGTGAAGGTGTAACTGTGCTCGTCGAGCGGGTTGGCCAGCGTCCCGCTGACAGTGGCGCCAAGGGACATGCCGGCGGTGCTGAGCGTGCCGGTATGGGCCGTGAGCGCGAGAGTGGCAGTGCCGGAATTGGCCACGTTGCCCTCGACGGCGATGCGATAGCGACCGGGCGCGTAGTTGGTGCGGCTGTCGAAATCAGTCCCGAAATATGTGGGACCCGACAACCGATCGCCCGCGGCATCGAACAGACGGTAGTAGATCGAACTCGACCCCGAGACGTAGTCCGTCTGCAGGTACATCGGGCCGCCGGGCCAGTCGAACTCGTAGAACTTCGTCTCGTTGCCTTCCGACAGCGTGAACTCGAACCGTTCGCCCGCTGTCATTTCGTCGTCGGTCGCGCTGGCGTCCCGCACGGCCATCGAATAGCTGCCGACCGTGCTGCCGCTGCCATAGACGTTCAAGACATAATCGCCCGCGGGCAGCTCGTGGTAGCCGTTGCCACTCAGGTTGTTGGAATCGGTGCGGTCGAAGCGCGTCCCGCCGATGCTCACCGGACCGGTAAGCGACCAGTAGAGCCCTCCGTTGTTGGTCAGGGAGTCGAAGTGGATGCGCGTCAGCTCCGACAGGCTCAGCGAATAGCGGTCGACGCCGCCGACCACGGTGATGGCCCCGCCGATCACGTCGCCCGGCGCCACAATCATGGGGTCCGCCGCCGCGGTCGCCGCGATGGCCACGTTGTCGATCGTCAGCCCCATCGTTCGGCTGCTGCTCTGCGCGGTGATCCCGAAGCGCCGGTCCTTCAGGTCCAGCGCCGGCACCATCAGCGCGTCGACAATCACTGTGCGGGTGCCGTCGACAGTGAGCCCCACCGTCACAACCGACCCGTTGTCGGCCCGCGACATCGTGATGTCGAGCGATGTGGGTAGATCCGTCAGATCGGCAAGGCTGATACCCAGGCCGGCGAGCGATACCTCCACCAGTTCCGAGCCGTAGTGCAGCGAGATATGCGGCGACGCGACCTCGCCGGAATTCTGCTCCATGTCCAGCGCGACGGAGAGCACGTCGGAGGCATTGGGTTCGATCGTGTTGATCGAGAACGCACCGCCGCGCCCATAGGTGTCGCTTGGCAACCAATGAGCGGAAAAGCCATCGCCCGCCGTGCCCGCGGTCGGTGCGGTGATGTCGAAATCGAAGCTCGCCGTCAGCGTGTCATGCGGCCCGGGCGCCGTCTCGCCGAAGGCGATACCCACGGTCGAATTCGCACCCAACGGATCGAGCAGGCGCAGCACCGTTTCGGCGCCGTCCTGCTCCTCCGCTATGGCGCCCCCACCGAAGAGGACATGCGGGATCGACGCGCCCGTTCCGAATTCCTCCAACGTGGCGCCCGTGGCATCCGCGAATGCCTCGCGCAACAATTCGAACCGGAATTCCTTGTTCGACGGCACGCTGGTCAGCCCGCCCTCGACCAGCAGGTAGTACGTACCCGCCGCCGGCAGGACATAGGTTTCGGTGTCGGGGAAATCACGCTGCGATATCTGCTGCCAGGACTCGCCCAGAAGTCGCCAGCGCATCGTGCTGCTGGGGTTCTGGATGCTCGAGAACCGGAAGCGGTCGAATTTCTCCGCGTCGAGCTTGTAGACGACCGTACCCAACCCGCCGAAGGGCAGCACCCCGGTCGTGACGTCGTTGTAAAAGATCTCGGTGGCCTCGGCCGCGATATCGAGAAGACGGAAACTGAAATCGCCTAGCGCGGAATCATCGGTGCCGTAGACTGACAGCCGGTAATCGCCCGCCGCGAGCCTGAGTGCCGGATCCGAGGAGATCCCGCCGGCATCCGTCTGCGAGAACGCCCGGTCGAAAAGTGTCGTTCCGTCCGCGCGCTGGAGTGCCCAGCGCAGGTTGCCGAGATTGTGGAACGAATCCATCAACAGCGTGCTGTCCTCGCTCAGCGAGAATTCGAACCGCTGGAACTGGCCGGCCCGGTCATAGCTGACCTCGGTGACCTCACCGATGGTGAGTGAGCGGTAGGGCAGCAGTTCGCGCGTATTGATCTCGAAGGCGTAGCGGTCGCGCCCATCGTGATAGGGATCGCCCTCTACCAGAAAGATGTAGGGACCATCGTGGTCGAGCGTGACATCGGTGTAATCGCGGGCACTGCGCACTCCCAACACGTCCCGGCCGTAGGGGTCGATCAGCCGCCAGTCCATTTCGCCGGCAGCGAGGATGGAGTTGAAGAACAGCCGGTCGCCGGCGGTGGCGTCGATCCGGTAGATCCGGGTCGTATCGCCGGGATCCAACTCGCCGGAAATCACAGTGTCGTAGGATATCGGCTCGGCATCCGCGACGTCCAGGATGCGCAGGTGATAGCGCCCCTGCGCGGTTCCCTCACCCTGGATAAGCAGCGTGTAGTCGCCGGCGGGCGCGTTCAGGATCGGAACGCCCGATCGGTGGCTGGCATCGTTCTGGCCGAAGTGCAGGTTGGCCAGTGTGCCGCTGGGGCCGGTCAGCGTGTATCGGATGTCGTTGCGGTCGACGAGCGTGTCGACATAGAGCTGTTTCGCTTCGTCGAGCGTGAACGTATAGCGCACTTCCTGCCCGACGCCGGAGATCTCTCCGCTGATCGCACCGGGCACCTGGTTGACCAGCGCCATCTCGATCGCGTTGCCGGAGCTGTCGGCAAGACCCGCCGCGCTGCCGAGATCGAGGTTCAACTCCAGCCCGTTTTCCGACCCGGTCAAAGCCTGGTCGTATGTGCTCAGAATCTGCTCGCCGGTGCGGGCGACGGACCACAGCCGCACCTGATCCACCGCGCCCTGCAGATCGCCGTAGGAGTAATGCGCTTCGTTGGTCTTGCCGATCAGCAACGGCGCATCCGCACCAAAGGACGGCGCCAGTGACGTGGGCAGGCTTTCGTGATCTATTTCTTGGCCGTTGACATAGAGCCGCTGCTCTCCGTCCACCCGGTCGAAGACCGCGGCCAGATGCACCCATGTCCCGGTCGGAACATGCCCGGAAGAACTTTGCGCTTCGGAAAACGACCCACCGACGACACCGGTCGAGGCATGAAGCGCGCCGTTGCTGTTCACCCACATGTCGAAGGTACGACCGCCCAGCCCGTCGGATTTCGACAGGATCGGGGTCCAGGTATCGGCGAAGCGTTCGATCTTCACCCAGGCTTCCACGGTGACGTTCCCGGTCAGGTCGATGGCCGGATCGTGCGCCGCTTCGAGATGCTGCAGACCGTTGAGCACCAGCCCCTCGCCCAGCGGGCTTTCGACATAGACCGGGCCGCCGGTCATATCTTCTGCGAAGGGATCAATCGCGATCGGTGGGCTGGAGATCGGGTAGATCGCGAACCGGTAGTCCCTGTTTTCCTGCGAGCCCATTTGACGGTCCGCTTCGAGGATCAGCGTGTAGATTCCGTCGAACTCGAAGGACAGCCCGTCGATGTCGGTCAGATTGACCGGGCCGTAGGATTGCCGCCCGAACGGATCGATCACGCGCCAGACGGCTTCGGTCGAGGAGTGCGCGAAGGATTCGAGATCGAGATAGACGCGGTCACCGGCGCTGGCCGGCAGCAGGAACGCCTTCGTGCCCCGCGGCGTGTCGAGAGAACCTTCGATGACCGACCCGTCGGCGGCGATCTCTTCCGCCTGCCCCAGATCCAGCAGCCGAAGCCCATAGCCGCCCTTGGCCGCGCCCAGCCCGTCGATGGTCAGCGTGTAGTCACCGGCGGACGCTTCGAACGCGTAGTTGCCGGTCGCGTTCGACGCGCCGGAGTCCGACAGCAGCCGCGAGATGTTGATGCCCTCGGGACCGCGCAACGTGGCGCGAATGTCGTTCCGGTCGTACTGCGTATCCCAGTAGAAGGTCCGCGCCGTGTCGAGCGTGAAGGCATAGACATCCGCCTGACCCGCCGAATCGAGGCGGCCGTGGAACATCCCGGCCAGGGGCGAGGCGAAATCCACGACCGTCGCGGTCAGCGAGTTCGACCCCGAATCCACCAGCGTCCCGGCCCCCGATGCGTCATCCATGTCGAGACGGAAGATGGCCTGATTGTCGATCGCCTCCCCGGCATGAACCGCCGCAGCCTCGGAATCGGTCAGCGCGCCTTGCCAGAAGGTCGCATCGGCCATGACACCGCGGTATCCGTGCCCGCCATGTCCGCCGATACGCAGTTCGGTCGCGGTCAGATCGCCAGCGCTGGACAGACCGCTCGTCGAAACGAGTTCACCGTTCAGATAGGTGCGCATCTGGCTCGCGCTGCGGTCCCAGACCGCGACGACGTGGTTCCACGTATCAAACTGGACGGTGTAGCTGTTGTGGGAGTTCTGCCCGGTGGAACTGTAGGACTGCGTCTGGTGCAGGTAGCCGCTCCGGTTCACCCAGAGCGAGACCTCGCGCTGATTGTCCAGGGCGGGATTGTTGATCGCGACGAGCGGCATCCAATCCTGGCCGCCCATCTCGTCCGGCCGGAACCATACGGAGTAGCTGATGTCGCCCCCGGTCTGGATCGCCGGGTCGTCGATGACCACCCGTTCGAAACCGGAAAAGCTCTGCCCGCCGTCGCCATTGCCGGCCGGCCCCTTGACCCGCTCCAGCCCTTCGCCACGGTCTGTCGCGTCGATATCGGCCTCGAAGCTGCGCGCGGCAAGTTCCGTCAGTTCGAAGTCATAGCCAATCTGGCCGGCGCCCTCGTAGATCCGCCCTTCGACCAGCAGGGTGTAGGTGCCACTGCGCCGGATGGTGTGGACATCGCGGTCCTGTAGAATGGTCGGACTGATCTCGTTCGCACCGCTCGGATCGATGAGTCGCCAGTAAACGCTGTAAGACGATCCGGTGACCGAATGGACATCCATCAGGAACGTGTCCCCGGCCTCCGCCTCGAAGGTATAGGCGTCGGTCTCGCGTTTCGGGTTCAGCGTCCCCTGCACCCGCTCCCCGATCCCGATCGACCGGGCCGCGCCGAGGTCATGGATCACGAAGTCGTAGCTGCCGGTCCGTGCGCCCTCGGTATAGAGCACCACCTGGTAAGTGCCCGGCACGACCTCGATCGTGACGTCACCAGAGTTTTCCCAACTGTCGGAATTACGCAATCGGTAGTTGCGGCTGACCCCGTTCGGGCCAGTGATCGCCGCGCGGGTGTAATAATCGTTCGTCCGGCTGTCGAAATACAACGTCGTCGCTTCGCTCACCGTGAAGGTCATCACGTGGCGCTGGCCGAACTGATCGATCGTGCCCGTCACGACCTCGCCCACGGAAATCTCTCGCGGCTCCGGGTCTTCGGAAGATTGCAGATCGAACCCGTAGGTGATCGAGTTGCCCGCGCCCTCGTAGATCCGGCCCTCGACAAGGATTCGGTAGGTTCCGTCGCGGTTGAGCGTATAGGGGCCGCTATTGGTGAGATATGTCTGACTGACGATCTGAGTGCCGTAGGGGTCGATGACCCGGAAATAGGCATTGTAGTTGCCGCCCGAGTTGACGACATCGGTAAAGGAGATCACGTCTCCGGCCGACGCCTCCAGCGTATAAAGTTGCGTGCTGCGAGCCGGCGACAGGACGGCGTCCACACGGTCGTTCAGGACGAGTTCTGTCGCCTCGTCCTCGAAATCAAGGACGCGGAAGCTGTAGTCATATGCTGATGCATTCTGCGTACTGACTCGTAGCTTATAGATGCCAGGACCGACGACGAAGACGGGGGGCGTGCTCGTCTCTGCGGAATCGACGCTGCGCAGGTTGGAGAAGCTGCGGCTGAACCCGCCGGTTCCGGTAATGTCCAGCCGGGCGTACGGCTGATCCAACAGGTTGTCGAGAACCAGCCAAGACTCTTCGGTGACCGTCAGGGTATAGGTATCGGACCCACGCGGTGCCACGGTGCCGCTGATCACCTCGCCGATGGTCGTGTCGAACTCGCGATGTTCGATCTCATTTACGATCAGGCTGTAGTTGATCTGTCCAGTCTGCGACTCGTAAATGCGCCCTTCCACGATCAGCGTGTAAATACCGTCGAATGAAGGGGTATAGGTCCCGCCATTGTTGAGGCTGCCGTTACGGAGCACCTCCCGTCCGAACGGGTCGAGAATGCGATAGTAAACATGGTAGCTTTGACCGCTGAGACTTGGCGCGTCGATCTGATAGGGAGTCCCCGCGATCGCTTCGAAGGAGTAGACTTCCGTTTCCTGCTTCGGCTGCAACGTGCTGGAGAACGCCTCGCCCAGCGTCAGGGTCGTCGTGTCCGACAGATCGAGCAGTTGGAATCCGTAGCTGCCGGTCTGGGAGGAGTCCTTGAAGACCTGGATCCGGTAGGTGCCGGCAATCAGGTCGATACCTGCCGCCGCACCGAAATCGACTCCGTCGGAGGAATAGAAGTAACGCCCGGAAACAATCCGGCCCTGCGGTCCGTCCAGGTTCCATCGGGTACCTTGGCCGCCGTAATCGAAGGCGTCGAAGTAGATCTTTTTCGGCTCGGTGATCGTGAAGACGTAGTCATCTGTTTCACCGGCCAAACCGATCGTGCCGTTGACGTGCTGACCAAACGCGAGCGCAGCGCCCTGAAGCACTTCGGGTGGGGTCTCGCCCACCTTCAGAAGTTCGAATTCCATCACCTGTGGCGAGGACGGTGCGCTGCTGTTGAACCCTTCGACAAAGTAGGTGTAGGTGCCCGTCGTCTTCAGATTGATGGTGCCGAGACTCGTCTGGTACTGGTTCGAAAACACGATCCGACCGTAGGGGTCGATCAGTCGGCCATAGGCGTTTCCGGTGATCCGGTTGAACTGGATATCGTCGCCGGCCGTCGCCTCGAAGGTAAAGACCCGGGTCTCGTTCCCGGGATCGAGCGTTGCATCGACCGCGTCGCCATAGGCGATGGAATCCGCTGACGCGATGTCGAAGAGGTTGAACACATAGCGCCCGGTGAAGGCGCCCACGCCATCCACCAGCAGCGTGTAATCCCCCTCCGGAAGAAACAGCAGCGGGTTTTCGCCTGCGTTGTAGTCCCCCACATTGAATGCGCGCTTGCTGACTTCGGTCCCGCGCGGGCCGATGAGGGTCCAGTTCAGGCTGGAAAGCGCCGTCTGGCTGTCGAAATAGAGCGTGGACGCCTCGGTCAGGGTGAACCCGTAGGCATCGGTTTCGCCCGGAACGTCGATACCCGCATCCACAAGGTCGCCCACGTTCAACGACAGTTCCTGCGTCGTTTCGGGCATGAGCATCAACGAGACGTTGCCCGGCTCCGCCTGCTCCAGCAGCCCCTCGAGCAGGATCAGGTATGTGCCGTCCTTCGATGCGACGAAGGGATCGACAACGGAGAACGACCGGATCGAAGTGATTTCGGCCCCATCCGGGTCGAACAGGCGGTAGTAGGCGTTTGCGCTGTTGGAGACATCCAGCAATAGCCGGTCACCCGCCTGAGCATCGAATTCCAGCAGGTGGAGCGCGCTTGACGGACCGCCGGTAAAGCTTGCTGCCGGTCCGCCCGCAACCCTGTTGACCAGTTCCACGCCGCTTTCGTCGAACCCCAACGTAACGACCAGGCCGTCCTGTGATCCGTCGAGTTTCTGGGTGTAACGCGCGGCGATTTCCGCATCGGTGGGTGCCGCACTCCAAAATCGGAATTCGTCCAGTTCGCCTTGCAGATGGTAGGAGTTGGTTTGCCGCCCGATCTCGAAAGATGTGCTATCGGGATGGTTGACCGGACCGGCGTAGTCGTTTTCCGCCACCAGTTCGCCATTCAGGTAGAGCTTGATCGTGGATCCGTCATAGCTCGCGGCGACATGGGACCATTCGTTCGCCGCGATATCCGCCTGCACCCTGGAACTCGCGCTGTTCCATTGGTTGAGGAAGAAATGAACCTCACCGCCATGGATGTAGAGACCGTATCCGTCGTTCCAAAAGATATTGCTCGACCGGATGGCGATTACCTCATAGGTATTCTGGTCCCGCTCAGGTTTGATCCAGGTTTCGATGGCAAAGCTTTGCGAGGCGAGCGCGGCATCATCCGCGATCTGGATCCCGGTCGTTGCGGGAACGATCCGAAACGCCCCACCCGGGTCGCCATCGATCGGGGCGGTCGACGTGCGGCGCTGGAAAAGAGCCTCCGCGCCGAGATCGTCGATACGGAGCGTCGTCTCCTCTCCCGCGGTCAACGTCTGCGCATCGGCCCGGGTCAGCAGGCGGAATGCGTAATCCGCCCGACTGTCCGTGTCGCCGCCGATGATCAATTCGTAATTGCCCGCGATCAGATCAAAGACGTTGTCGGAGAACTGGCCATCGGTATAGCGAAGCTGCTGGCCGCCGGGCAGCAGCGATCCCTGCGGTCCGACAAGCTGAACCCCGATATCCGAATAGGCGTGAAGAACATCGAGAATGACGCGCTGGTTCTCCTCCAGCGAAAAAGTGTAACGGTGCGCCTGGCCCGCCTGCTCGATCCGGTCGTAGACGGGGACACCGAACGGGACCTCGGCTATCTGATCGACCACCTGCTCTACTGTGAAGCCGTAATTGATGTCGCCGGAATTGGCGATGTAACCTTCCAGAAGCAGCGTATAGGTACCGGTCTTGCCGATGGTGAAGCGGTTCACGTCGCTGTCGACGCCGAAACTCGTTGGCCCGAACACGGTAGCACCGTCCGGGTCGACCAACTGCCAGTACAGCGTCCCACCGGAATGCGCCTGGGCGTCAAAGAAGAACTCGGTGCCTTCGACGGCGTTGAACTGGAACAGGTCGGTTTCGCGCCCGCTCTCCTCCAGCGTCCCGTTGACGCGGGTGCCGGGCACGACGACCTCGGCGTTGTCGGTGTTGAGAAGCCGGAATTCGTAGTTACCGGTCTTGTCGCCCACGCCGTCGACCTGCAACGTGTAGGTACCCGCATCCAGCGCGATGACCTCGCCGCCCTGGGCACCATCCGAGGAACTGAGCGCGGTCGTGTTGACCACGACGCCCGCGTCGTTCGACAGAGACCAGGTCAACTGGCTGTCATTCGTGAGGGAATCGAAGACAACCTGCCGTTCTTCGGCCAGCGTGAACTCGTAGAAGTCGGTTTCGCCGGGCAGATCGATTCGACCGGCCACCGGAATCAGATCCGCGGAAAGCAGGACCCGCGGCTCGAAGGTCTCGAGCGTCAGCCCCCTGACCAGCGCGGATGTGGACTGCAGATTTCGTCGCAATCGCGACGCTGTATCGCTTTCCAATCTATGTATTTCTTTTGCTTCGGACGAAGTTGCCCGAAGCCAAAATCTGTCCAGACGCCCCACGACAATTCCCCCAAAAAATTGAATTCGGTGTGGCAGAAATAAATAATCTGATTAAAAGTGTAGACGCTCGAATACGACCGCGCAACAGAGATGTTCTTCTGACAACTCAGGGGTGAATATTCGAGTAGAACGGGTAATAAATTGAAAAACGCTTTTTTTTCCACTTTCTGGCTTTTCGCCTTATTGTTGTATTCTTCGTCCGCTTTTGCTTTGGACTCAATAGGTTGTCTAATTCAACCCGATGACACGATCGAACTGTCCACACCGGTTTCCGGAATGGTGGCCGAAGTTCTCGTGCACCGTGGCGACCGGGTGGCCGCGGGCGACGTGATCGCGCGCCTGAACACTGACGTGGACGACATCACGCTGTCGCTGGCCCGGGCACGCGCCACCGACCGTTCTGGCGTGGAGGCGCGGATCGCCCGCCTCGAGTTTCTCGAACAGCAGGCCGCCCGGCTCACCGAACTGGCAGAGCGGGAGGCGGTTTCGACCGCGATGCGCGACGAGGCCGTGTCGGAGGCCAATGTCGCACGCTCCGAACTGGCCCAGGCCCGCGCAGAGCTCGAAATCGCCAAGCTGGAGGCGGAACGCGAGGCGGCGCTTCTGGCCCAGAAGACGCTGCGCAGCCCCGTCGCGGGGATCGTTACCGAGCAACTGCTGAGCCCCGGCGAATATCGCGACGGACAGGATCATATCGCGACCATCGCGAAGATGGACCGGCTGAAGGTGGAGGCCTTTGCCCCGCTCGGCCATTTCGGGCAGATCGAACTGGGCCAGGTGGTTACGGTCCGGCCGGAGGACCCGGTTGGCGGCGCCTACCCGGCCACCGTCACGGTGATCGACCGGGTCTTCGACGCGGCCACGGCCACGTTCGGGCTGGAGATGGTGATCGACAACACCGAGGCCAACCTGCCCGCCGGCCTCCGCTGCGACATCGATTTCTAGGGCCGCAGCGAAACGGTCAGGCCGCCGCCGGGCGCGGCTCCGACCGCAGAAAGAACACGTAGTAAAGCACCGGTGCCGCCACCAGCGTGAGGACCGACGCAAAGGCCAGCCCGCCCATGATCGTGATCGCCATCGACACGAAGAAGGCATCCGTCAGCAGCGGCGCCATGCCGAGGATCGTCGTCGCCGCGGCCAGCACCACGGGACGCAGGCGGGACTTGCTCGCCTCCACGATCGCATCCACCAGCGCGCTTCCCTTGTCCCGCACGTTGTCGATCTCGTCCACCAGCACGATCCCGTTCTTGATCAGCATCCCCGAGAGCGACAAAAGCCCCAGCAGCGCGGTGAACGTGAACGGCATGCCCGTGCCCAGCAGACCCAGCGCCACCCCGTTGACCGACATCGGCACCAGCAGCCAGATGATCAGCGGCTGACGGAGCGCGTTGAAGAGCAGAATGGAAATCACCACCATCACGATCAGGCTGAACGGCAACTGCGCCGCAAGGCTCTCCTGCGCCTCGCCCGAGGCCTCGTACTCCCCGCCCCATTCCATGCGGTAGCCGAACGGGATTTCCATCGCCTCCACCGCCTGCTGAACCTCTGCCTGCACCTGCGCCGCGGTCATCTCGCGCGGAATGTCGGCGCCGACGGTGATCGTGGGCAGCCGGTCGCGCCGGTGTATCAGGGTGTTCTGCGCCTCGAACGCGAACCCGTCGAGGACCTGTTCCATGGGAACGAACCCGCCCGCCGCATCGGAATAGACGAGGAGGTCGGACAGGATCAGCCCGCTGTCCCGGGGCAGGCGGACCATGATGGGAATAAGGCGGTCGTCCTCGCGCAGCGTGCCGGCGCGCACCCCGTCGGTGGCCAGCAACAGCGAGTTCGCGATATCGTCGCGGGACACACCGGCCGTTTGCGCGCGCTCGTCGGAATAGACCGGGCGCAGCACCAGTTCGCGCTCGCGCCAGTCGTGTCGCGGGTCGATGATGTTGGGGCTCGCCTCCTCCAGCGTCTCGATCGCGCTCTGTGCGAGGAGGCGCAGCACGGCGGGATCCGGCCCCGCGAAACGCACCTCGATCGGGTTGCCGCCGCCCGGGCCGAAGGCGAGGCGCAGCGTACGGAATTCGCCTTCGGGCGTGGCTCGGGCCGCGAAATCCTCCAGTTCGGCCTGAAGCGGCGCGATGCTGTCGGTGCTGAGGGTGCGGACGATCAGGTGCCCGTAACTCGGGTTCGCATCCTCGGCCGCATAGGTCAGCATGAAGCGCGTCGCGCCCTGCCCGGCAAAGGAGGTGACCGCGACCACATCGTCGCGCGCCGTCAGCCAGGTTTCGAGAATGGCGAGGTCCGCGGCGGTTTTCTCTACCGTCGCGCCCTGCTCCAGCTTGTAATGCACGAAGAAAAGCGGCGTGTTCGAGTCCGGGAAGAACTGCTGCTTGATGCCGGCGAAACCGATGTAGCAGGCCGCGGTGATCGCGATCAGTGCGGGAATGACCAGCCACCAGAGCCGCAGGCAGATCCGCAGGAGCGTGCCATAGGCGCGGAAGATCGCACCGGAATAGGCGTCCTGCCCACCCGCCTTGCCCTGCTTGAACACATAGTGGCCAAGCAGCGGCGTCGCCGTCAGCGCCAGCCCCCAGGACAGCAGGAGAGAAATCCCGATCACCGCAAAGAGCGAGAACAGGAACTCGCCCGTCGCGTCGGGGCTCAGCCCGATCCCGGCAAAGGCCATGATGCCGATGACCGTGGCGCCAAGAAGCGGGATCTGCGTCTTGCCCGCCGCCTCGTCCGCGGCCTCGCGGGACTTCTTCCCCCCCAGCATCGCCATCTGCATCCCTTCGGCGACGACGATGGCGTTGTCGACCAGCATCCCCATGGCAATGATGAGCGCCCCGAGCGAGATCCGCTCCATCTCGATCGCGAAGAGCGCCATGAAGAAGAGCGTTCCCACGACGGTGAGCAGAAGCGTCGCCCCAACGACGACCGCCGCCCGCCACCCCATGAAGAGCGCGAGGACACCGACCACGATCGCCACCGACATCGCGAGGTTCACGAGGAAATCGTTCGACGCCTGCTCGACCACCACGTGTTGCTGGTAGATCGGCAGGAGATCGACGCCCACGGGCAGATCGCCCGCCAGCTCCGCAAGCTTCGCATCGACGCGGTGCCCGACATCGACGATATTCTCGGTCGCGAGCCCCGCCACGCCGAGCGTGAACGCCTCCACCCCGTTATGGCGGATGATGGCGTCGGGATGCTCGACCCGCTCCCGGTCGACGGTGGCGAAGTTCTCGAGGTTCACGACCTCCCCGCCGATGCCCAGTGCCAGCCCGGAAATGGCCGAAATCGAGTTGGACCCCTCGGGAATCTGCATGATCATCCGCTGACCGCCATCGGTCCTGGACCCGGCCTCGGCCACCGAATCCGAGGTGGCGATGGCGCTCTGGAACGCGGCGGGCGGGATGTTCTGGTTGAAGGAGACCGGCAGGATCGGCTCGACGAAGATCGCCTCCTCCGGCAGGCCGTCCGTCACCACGTCGGCCACCCCGTCGACCGTCAGGATCTCGCGGCGCAGGAAGGTGGCCAGCTCGTGCCGCTCGCGGTCGGAGAACCCCTCCGCCGTCACCGCATAGTAAAGGCCGAACACATCGCCGAAGCCGTCATTGACCAGCGGCTCGCCGGCGCCTTCCGGCAATCCGCGCGCCGCATTCGCGACCTTGGCCCGCAGGCTGGTCCAGATCTCGGGCAGCTCCTCCGCCCCGTGGGTGGATTCGATATCGACGTTGATGATCGACGATCCGGGCTGGTTGACCGAGGATATCCGGTCGACCTCGCCCATCTGCTGGATCGCGGATTCCAGCGGTTCGGTCACTTCGCGGGCGACTTCCGCCGCGGACGCACCGGGATACTGGGTGACCACCACGGCGGTCTTGATGGTGAAGGCCGGGTCCTCCAGACGGCCCAGTGTCGCGAACCCCCAGATGCCGCCGAGAAGACAGGTCAGCATCACGATCCAGGTATAGACCGGGCTGTCGATGGAAAACCGCGCGATGTTCATTGCGCTCACCCGCCGAAGCCGGAGAATCGGCGCACGCTCTGCCCGTCCTCCAGCCGCGCGGCGCCGGCCGCCACGATCTCGTCACCCGCGGACAGTCCGGAGGTCACCACGACCTCCCCGTCGCTTCCCGGTTCCAACTTTACCGCGACCTTTTCGACCGTGCCGCTGTCCGCGCCCGGCGGCACGAAGCGCATGACGTAGCTGTCGCCGGCCGGATCGGTTGCCACCGCTGCAACCGGAACGGTCATGTGCGGCTCCGGGTTCGGCAAGCGTGCCGTCACGGTCGCGGAAGAGCCGGGCAGAATCGCGAAGTCGTCGGGCGGGACGAAGCCCAGCGTGATGCGGAAGGTCTGCCCGATCGTGGATGTCTCCGCGTTGAACTCGCGGAACTCGACCGGAAAGACGCGGTCGATGGAGGGGAACTCCGCCGTCACCACGATTTCGTCGGACCTGTTGCTGGCGCGCTGGAACAAGAGCTCCGGCACGTCGATATCGATCCGCAGGTCCGACATGTCGTGCAGCCGCACCACGGGCGTGCCCGCGGCGATGGTTGTGAAGTTCGCCACGTCGCGGGCGGCGACCAGCGCATCGAACGGCGCCGTCAGCGTGGCGTGCTCCAGCGCGGTCTGCGCGTTTTCCACCGCGATGCGCGACAACTGCGCCTGGGTTTCGGCGTCGTCGAAGGTCACCTGGCTGACGGTGTCGCGGCTGAGCTGTTCAAGCCGCGCGACGGTCCGGTCCGACTGCTCTTTCTGCAGCCGTGCCTGCTCCAGGTTCCGCTCGAATGTGTCGAGCTCGAGCTGTGCGACCATTTCGCCCTGGCGCACCGGCTGCCCCTCGACCACCGGCAGCTTCACGATCTGACCGCCGACCTGGAAGGCGAGATCGACCGTCTGACGCGCCACGACCCGCCCGAAGAAAATGCGGTCCGTGGTCTCCTGCCCGGCGGTGACCTGCGTGAGCTTGACCAGCCGCGGTGGCTCCTGCGCGGCAGCGGCCAGGGGAATCAGTAGCAATCCGAGGCAGAGAACGTGGCGGATGGTCATGGCATGTCTCCCGTTTCTTTCCACGGTGCGGTTCTGGGCGTGCGCCGTCTAGCAGCACATCGCACGGCCCGTACCTGCAACAATTCGACGCGCAATCAAATACCGAAGTTACGGCCGCGCGTCGGTCAGATCGCGAAGGGCGGAAAAATGGGCGCTGGAATACCGGATATGCGGGGCGAAATCGCTCTGGCATCGCCTTGGCGGCTGATGCAGTGTCTCGCCGACACCGGCAAGGGGACGGCCAATCATGCTTTCAGAGATCCCGGGACTGATGGACCGCATCCGCGCGCGCTTCGCCCATGTCGAGGCGTGCCCCTTCGACGGGCCGCGCATCTTTTTCGAGAACGCGGGCGGTGCGCTGACGCTCAACACCGTGGTGGAAACCTCGGCGCGCTTTGCCGCGATTCCGGACAACCAGGGGCGCGACAACCCGGCCTCCGCCCGGTTGATGGAGGTCATCGCCAAGGCGCGCGCCGATACGATGTGCCTTTTCGGCGCCACGTCGGGCCAGGTCGTCTTCGGGGAAAGCGGGACCGAACTGCTCTTCCGGCTGCTGCGCACGGCGATCATGAATGCGGGCAGCGGCCGGGTGCTTGGCTCGACGGTGGAACATCCCGCCACGCGGTCGGCCTGCGCCGTCTGGTCGGGCCGCGCCGGGCTGCCGCATGTGCTTGTTCCCCATGACGATGCATTGGGCCTCGTCACGCCCGAAGCCTATGCCGCCAATGTCACCCCCGACACGGCAGTCGCCACGATCCTGCACACCTCGCCAGTGACCGGCATGGGGATGGACGTGGCCGGGATCGTCGCCGCGATCCGCGGCGTCTCGCCGGATTGCGTCATCATCGTGGACGGGATCCAGCACGCCAGCCACGGCCGGATCGCCGTCGACAGTTACGACATCGACGGCTACGTGATCTCCCCCTACAAGGTGTTCTCCCGGCACGGCTACGGTGTTGCGTGGATCTCCGACAGGCTGGCCGCCGCCCCGCATGAGACGCTCGTGGGCGGGCCGGCGCTGAACTGGGAACTCGGAACCCGCGACACCGGCAGCTATGCCACGATGACGGATGTCGTCGAGTATTTCGACTGGCTGGGCACAGAGGTCTCGGATGCAAGCGACCGCCGTGCCCGGATCGAGGCCGCGGGGGCCGCGATCCATGCGCACGAGAAATCGTTGACCGACGCGATGCTGTACGGCTGCGGCAATCAGGCGGGGCTGACGGAACTGCCTGGCGTGCTGGTCATCGGAGGAACGGACAACCCGGCGCGTGAAGGGCTGGTGTCCGTCGCGGTGGAGAACATG
>CBDUPF010000040.1:0-17842 GCA_965369035.1 uncultured Aliishimia sp. | reverse complement strand
CCCGCCAGGCCCGCCCAAGCCCGGTTGGATGCGACGAACACTCAGCCATGCAAGTTGCAGTCCCGAGTGACAGTCCAGGCAGGATATCGAGAACCTTGTTCGAAAACACGGAGCAACGTCACCGCTGCACCGTCACAGTCGCGCTGACTGCCGCGCGAGGCCGGTCATTTGGTGGGGCTGGAATTGCTGCCGTTGGCAGGCGCTGCCACGGCGGCCGCAACCGGTACCCCCGCGACGATACCTCCAGGCGCCGGTCCGCCGGCACCAGAGACACCATAGGCGCCGCCGGGTACGTCAACAGCCGGACCCGCCGCGATGGCCGACCGCCTGCCGTTCGGCGTGCCGTTACTTCGTGCCGCTGCTGGCCGTATTGGTCGTTGCCGTGACTGACAGAATGCCCATCGCGGACAAATCAAGGGACTGCGCGATGGCGCCACGCGCAAGCCCGCCGACCTGAAGACCCGAGGCTGTGCCGGACGAGGCTCCGCCCGCGGCAGTGCCCTGCGAACTGCCCGTCACCAGGCCAAGTTTCTGTTCCGTCTCTGTGTCTTCCGCCCTGACGGGAAACGCTGCCACGGAGGCGGCGACAAGCAAAATTGCCCACTTCATTGTAATAACTCCCCACAAACCACCTCCGGATTAGGGGGTACGGACAATTCGAGTCAATTCCGCGGCGGCTTTTCGGGCGGGATTTGTTAACTTTTGGTTAACGATTCCCGGACCGGTTGAGGCGCCGGCTGTTGGGGCCTCAGTTGGAACGGCGCGGTTGACAGTTCGCGGCGTGGAAGTTACACGCGCGCCATTCCGGAGGCGAAACTGATCTCCGGTCCCCGCCCGACGTGCAGGGATCGCCCCCCACCAGCGAGTTTCGCCCGTGGGGGCGCTTGACGTTTGGAGCTTCGCCGTTTCGCGCATATGTGCGGGACAGACCAGCAACCGGCAATGGAGGCCGCGGCTCATGTTTGAAAATCTGTCCGAACGCCTCTCGGGCGTCCTTGACCGGCTGACGAAACAGGGCGCGCTGAGCGACGACGACGTGAAGACCGCGCTGCGCGAAGTCCGCGTGGCGCTGCTGGAGGCGGACGTCTCCCTGCCGGTCGCGCGGGATTTCGTGAAGAACGTGCAGGAACAGGCCACCGGGCAGGCCGTCACGCGCTCCGTCACGCCCGGCCAGCAGGTCGTCAAGATCGTGCATGACGCGCTGGTCGACGTGCTCCGCGGCGAGGGTGAGCCCGGCGCGTTGAAGATCGACACGCCGCCTGCGCCGATCCTGATGGTGGGCCTGCAGGGCGGCGGCAAGACGACCACGACCGCGAAACTGGCGAAACGGCTGAAGGATCGGGACCACAAGAAGGTGCTGATGGCCTCGCTCGACGTGAACCGCCCCGCCGCGATGGAGCAGCTGGCGATCCTCGGCATGCAGATCGGCGTGGACACCCTGCCCATCGTCAAGGGGGAGGATCCGGTCGCCATCGCGAAACGCGCCAAGACCCAGGCGAGCCTCGGCGGCTACGATGTCTACATGCTCGACACCGCCGGCCGGCTCTCCATCGACGACGAGTTGATGGCGCAGGTCGAAGCTGTCCGTGACGTCGCCAACCCGCGCGAGACGCTGCTGGTGGTCGACGGGCTCACCGGCCAGGACGCCGTGCACACGGCGGAGAATTTCGACAACCGCATCGGCATCACCGGCGTCGTGCTGACCCGGATGGACGGCGACGGGCGCGGGGGTGCGGCGCTGTCGATGCGCGCGGTCACCGGCAAGCCGATCAAGTTCGTGGGCCTGGGCGAAAAGATGGACGCGCTCGAAACCTTCGAGCCCGAGCGCATCGCCGGCCGGATCCTCGGCATGGGCGACATCGTCAGCCTTGTGGAAAAGGCGCAGGAAACGATCGAGGCCGAACAGGCCGAGAAGATGATGCGCCGCATGGCCAAGGGTCAGTTCAACATGAACGACCTCAAGATGCAGCTCGAACAGATGCAGAAGATGGGCGGCATGGAAGGCATGATGGGCATGATGCCCGGCATGGGCAAGATGGCCAAGCAGATCGAGGAGGCCGGGTTCGACGACAATGTGCTCAAGCGCCAGATCGCCATGATCCAGTCGATGACCAAGAAGGAGCGTGCGGCCCCGCAGATCCTGCAGGCCAGCCGCAAGAAACGTATCGCCCGCGGGTCGGGCATGGAGGTCTCCGACCTCAACAAGCTCCTGAAGATGCACCGCCAGATGTCGGACATGATGAAGAAGATGGGCCGCGGCAAGGGCGGCATGATGAAGAAGGCCATGCAGGCCATGATGGGCGGCAAGGGCGGCCTTCCCGGCATGGAAGGTCTGGACCAGAAGCAACTCGAAGCGGCGGCGCGCCAGATAGGTGGCGGAAAGGGGCTTCCGGGCCTTGGCGGTGGCATGCCCCTGCCCCCCGGCCTCAGCGGGCTCGGGAAGAAGAAGTGATGTTTGCGCCGCTTGGGCAATACGTTCCGGTGATCGAAACCGGCCGCCCGGAGCTTGGGAGCGCGGCATGACGATCCGCCTTGCCGACACCCCGGTGCTGGAAACCGAACGGCTGATCCTGCGCGCCCCAGCCGCGCAGGACTGGCCGGTCTGGCGCGCGATGATGGCGTCGGACCGGTCCCGCTTCATCCGCGAGTCCGACGTCGACGACGGCAAGGCCTGGCGTGCCTTCGGTCACGTGATCGGGCACTGGGTCCTGCGCGGCTACGGGCTCTTCGTGTTCACGCCAAGGGGGGACGACACGGCGCTTGGGATGGCCGGGCCGTGGCATCCCTTCGACTGGCCGGAGCGCGAGATCGGCTGGTCGGTATGGACCGCGGAGGCCGAGGGCAAGGGATACGCGTTCGAGGCGGCGACCGCTGCCCGCGACTTTGCCTTCGCAACGCTCGGCTGGGACACGGCGGTCAGCTACGTGGCCCAAGAGAACGTCCGCTCCATCGCGCTCGCCGAGCGGCTGGGTGCGGTGCGGGACGCGTCGGCGAAAACGCCGTGGGACGAGCCCTGCCTCGTCTTCCGCCACAGCCCGGACGCGGTGGCGGCATGAGTTTTGCCTGCGAAACCCCGCGCAAAGGTCCCGCCGCGAATTTCGCGCTGGCGTTGCAGGGGCAATTGCCGACGCTGGCCACCGACCGGCTGATCCTGCGCAGCCCGCGGGTCACGGATTTCGACGCCTATGCCGGGATCGTCTGCACCGAGCGTGGCCGGTTTCTGGGCGGCCCGATGACCCGGGAAGCGTCCTGGGCGGACTACACCTCCATGACGGCGGGATGGCTGCTGCACGGGCACGGGCTCTGGACCATCGGCGGGGCAGAGGGCGTGCTGGGCTTCGTGCTGCTTGGCTTCGAACCCGGCGATGCGGAACCGGAACTGGGCTTCATGCTGTGTGCCGAAGCGGAGGGACGCGGGATCGCCTTCGAAGCCGCCTCCGCCGCGCGCAATCATGCCTTCGAAACGCTGGGATGGAGCACGGTCGCAAGCTATATCGACCCCGGAAATGCGCGCGCCATCGCGCTGGCCCTGCGTCTGGGCGCGGTGCCGGACGGCGAGATCCTCGGGTCGGACGGGACCGCCACGCGGATCTTCCGCCACGTGCGGGGGGTTCAGTGATGGCCCACGACAACATCCCCGTCATCGAAACGCGCCGTTTGAGACTCAAGGCGCCGCGCCCGCAGGATTATCCGAACTTCAAGGCGACATTCACGTCCTACCGGTCGCGGTTCATGGGCGGCCCGCTCAACGCCTACGAAACCTGGATGCTCTACGCCGCGGAAATCGGCCATTGGGAGATCCGCGGGTTCGGCATGTGGATGATCCATGACAAGGAAACCGATGCCACCTTCGGCATGGCCGGTGGCTGGCAGCCCGCCGGGTGGCCGGAGCGGGAGATCGCGTGGATCATATGGCCCGATCGCAGCGGCAACGGTTTTGCGCTGGAGGCGACCCATGCGGCGCGCCGGCATTTCTACCGCGCGGGCTGGGAGGGGGCGGTCAGCTACATCGACCCGAAGAACCTCGATTCGATCCGGCTGGCCGAACGGCTGGGTGCGAAAAAGGACCCCGAGGCGGCGACCATCGACGGCAGCGATGCGGTCTATCGCCACCCGTCACCGGCTGCGCTCGACAGCTCCCAGCTTGCCCACGGCATCGACATGGAAATCGCGCATTATGCGGACCCGCTGTTCAAACCGAAAGGATGGGCCCTTGACTGATCCCATGCCCCAAGACGCCGCCCGCGCGGCGGAACTGCTGGCACATCACCGCAAGAGCATCGACCGGCTCGACGCGATCCTCGTCTATACCCTGGGCGAGCGGTTCGCGCATACGCAGGCGGTGGGCCGCCTCAAGGCCGAACACAACCTGCCGCCCTCGGACCCGACCCGCGAGGCCGCGCAGATCGCAAGGCTCGAGGATCTGGCGAAACGCGCCGATCTCGACCCCGAATTCGCCAAGAAGTTCCTGAACTTCATCATCGCCGAAGTCATTCGGCACCACAATCGACACCAGACCTGAGCCGGGCGACCGGCAAGAGACGCCATTCAAAGGAGAAACGACATGGCCATGAAGATCAGACTGTCCCGC
The DNA here is from genome assembly GCA_965369035.1 of uncultured Aliishimia sp. Classification (GTDB taxonomy): domain Bacteria; phylum Pseudomonadota; class Alphaproteobacteria; order Rhodobacterales; family Rhodobacteraceae; genus Aliishimia. The sequence continues at coordinate 13,251 of CBDUPF010000040.1, read as the reverse complement.
GCGGGATCCAAGAAACGCCCCTTTTACCGCATCGTCGCCGCCGACAGCCGGATGCCGCGCGATGGCCGCTTCATCGAGAAGCTGGGTACCTACAACCCGCTGCTGCCCAAGGACAGCGAGGATCGCGTGAAGATGGACATGGAGCGGGTTCAGCATTGGCTCGACCAGGGCGCGCAGCCGACCGACCGTATCGCGCGCATGCTGGAAGCCGCCGGCGTCCGCGAGAAGACGGAGCGCAACAATCCCCAGAAGGGCGAGCCCGGCAAGAAGGCCAAGGATCGCGCCGAAGAGAAAGCCGCCAAGTCAGCCGCGGCGAGCGAAGCCCCTGCCGAGCCTGAGGCCGAAGACGCATCGGCGGAGTGAACGGACCCGTACCATGGCCCCGGCGGCGGGCACGCGGATCAGGTCCGGTCTGCGGACCTGACGCCGGCTCGCTTTCGGGGCAGGGGACGACTGCGCGCGCTGGACAAGCGCACGCCGCTCCGGTCAGATCACCTGCGCAGAGCGTAGCCCGGAAATCGTCATGTTCGGCCTGATCCGCACGATGATCCTTGTCCTTGTCGCTTTTGCGGCCGGGTTGCTCTTTGCCCGGGTGCAGGCGGCCAATGACTGCCGCGCAGCCGGTGGCGAGATGGTCGTGGGCGTCTGCCGGGGGGCATCGTGATGACAGGCGAAGCGTCACAGGGCCGCGTCGTCGTCGGAGCCATTGCGGGCGCATACGGCGTGCGCGGCGAAGTCCGGATCAAGAGCTTCTGCGCGCAACCGGAAGATATCGAAGCCTACTCACCTCTGACCGGGGAGGACGGGCAGCGGTTCGATCTGGCCTTGCTGGGCCCCATCAAGAACGGCTTTTCGGCCCGCATCGCGCAGGTCGCCACCAAGGAAGAGGCCGATGCGCTCAAGGGCATGGCGCTTTATGCCCGCCGCGACCAGCTGCCGACCCTGCCTGACGACGAGTTCTACCACGCGGACCTGATCGGGCTGACGGTCACCGATACGGGCGGCAACCCGCTCGGTACGGTGAAAGCGGTGCTGAACCACGGGGCGGACGACCTCCTGGAGGTGACGCAGCCCGGCTCTTCGGCCACCGTGCTGATCCCGTTCACGCGCGCGATCGTACCCACCGTCGACCTTGACGCAGGCCGGATCGTGGCCGACCCGCCCGAGGGATTGTTCTGATCCTTGAACTCCCGTCGGGACTGTCGGATATCCTCGGCCAGGGCCGGCCCAGCCCGTTGCGGCACCTTTCGGCTTGCGGAAACCACGGGCCTGCGCGACCGCATGCTTTGCCTATTCGGGAGTTCCGTGGTCTAACCGCGCCCAATCGATCCGGAGTAACGATATGGCTGACGGTTACCTGACGACCCATGTTCTGGACACGGCGCGCGGCGTCCCGGCCGAGGGGATCCACATCATCCTGTTCTTTCTGACCGGCACATCCAACGAGAGGGTGACGGAAGCGATGACCAATGCCGACGGACGCACCGATGAGCCGATCCTGAAACCCGGCGAGCTTCGGGCGGGGCAATACGAACTGGTATTCGAGACCGGCGAGTATCTCGATACGCATGATCCGGCCCCCAAGGCGAACCGGTTTCTGGACGTGATCCCCATCCGGTTCGGCATCGACGATCCCAACCTGCATTATCACGTCCCGCTGCTGCTTTCTCCCTTCGGCTACGCGACCTATCGCGGCAGCTGACACGGCATCGGATCTGGCGGACAGGCAGACCGCGCCATAGGATTATTGCCGTTGCGCCGCTTGCGCCTTCTTTCGGGCCATGCGACTTTCGGCGGGTGGCCGAGAAGGACTGACGCCCATGCAGACGGAGCTTCGCGACAAGACCAGAAGCGGCACCGAGACGACATCGCAATTGCCGCAGGTCACGGAGCCGCGGAACCCCGGCATGGCGCTGGATCTCGACTGGGTGCGGGGCGTTCAGGCCAATACCTCCGCCATCGAACGGCGGGCGGCCGCCCTGCCCGGCCGACGCTCCATCAAGAAGGAACACCAGGCGGCCTGGCTGGCGCGCGCGGTGTCCTGCATCGACCTCACCACGCTCTCCGGCGATGACACCGTGCGCCGGGTCCAGCGGCTCTGCGCGAAGGCGCGGCATCCGGTGCGGCAGGACATTCTGGACGCACTGGGTCTGCCGGACCTGACCGTCGGCGCGGTCTGCGTCTATCACGAAATGGTGCCCGCTGCGGTCGCCGCGCTTGATGGCTCCGGGATCCCCGTGGCCGCGGTCTCGACGGGGTTCCCTGCGGGCCTTTCTCCCTTCCATCTGCGCATTCAGGAGATCGGCGAGAGTGTCGCGGCGGGGGCCGGGGAGATCGACATCGTGATCTCGCGGCGTCATGTGCTCGAAGGCAATTGGCAGGCGCTCTATGACGAGATGCGCGAGATGCGGGCAGCCTGCGGCGCGGCACATGTGAAGGCGATCCTTGCCACGGGCGAACTTGGCACGCTGCGCAATGTCGCCCGTGCCTCGCTGGTCGCGATGATGGGCGGTGCCGATTTCATCAAGACCTCCACCGGCAAGGAAAGCGTCAACGCCACACTGCCGGTGACGCTGGTCATGCTCCGCGCGATCCGCGACTACCACGCGCGCACCGGCTACCGCGTGGGCTACAAACCCGCGGGCGGGATATCGAAGGCCAAGGATTCGCTGATCTATCTGGCACTGATCAAGGAAGAGTTGGGGGACCGATGGCTGCGTCCCGATCTCTTCCGGTTCGGGGCCTCCTCGCTGCTTGGGGACATCGAACGTCAGCTCGAACATCACCTGACCGGCGCCTATTCGGCGGGATACCGGCATGCCGTGGGGTGACGGCCTTCTGCCCTGGCTTTCGGGTCTGTTTCTGGTGGCAAGCCCTGCGATGTCCGACGCGGTGCTTTCGTCCGAGGAGTTCCTGGACGCCTGCACGCGACCCAGCGAAGTGTGGGCATCGTTCTGCAACGGCTACGCCCAGGCGACCATGGACTTTGCCGAAATGTCCGATCTCGCCTGCATTCCCGACGGCACCACACGCACCGAAATCGTGATCGCCATCGATGATCTCGCATTCGAGAAGATCGCCGCGGGTGAAATCCCCGGCGATACTCCGGCCTTTGCGGTGACAATGTCGGTCCTGCAAACGCTCTATCCCTGTGACACCGATGGCGAGGCTTCGGAATGACCGTGAAAGAGATCTTCGAAAGCATGGAATACGGACCCGCCCCCGAAAGCGCGGCCGAGGCGTTGGCCTGGCTCGTCGATCAGGGGAACCGGTTCGGGCATTTCATCGACGGCGAATTCACCAGGCCCCGGAAGGGGTTCAAGGCGAAGAACCCCGCCACCGGCGAGGTGCTGGCAACCCTGACCCAGGCGACGCAGGCCGATGTCGACGCCGCCGTGGCCGCAGCCCGACGCGCACAGCCGAAATGGGAGAAGGCCGGCGGCCATGCCCGGGCGCGGCACCTCTATGCGCTGGCCCGGCTCTTGCAGAAGCATTCGCGGTTGTTTGCGGTGCTGGAGACACTCGACAACGGCAAGCCGATCCGGGAAAGCCGGGACATCGACGTGCCGCTGGCACAGCGCCACTTCTACTACCACGCGGGCATGGCACAGTTGATGGAGAGCGAACTGCCCGACCGGAAGGCCATCGGTGTCTGCGGCCAGATCATCCCCTGGAACTTCCCGCTGCTGATGCTGGCCTGGAAGATCGCGCCGGCGCTCGCCATGGGCAATACGGTCGTGCTGAAGCCTGCGGAATACACCTCGCTGACCGCACTTCTCTTCGCCGATATCTGCCGCCAGGCGGGTCTGCCCAGGGGGGTCGTGAACATCGTCACCGGCGACGGCGCGGTGGGCGAGATGATCGTGGCGGCAGAGGTGGACAAGATCGCCTTCACCGGTTCGACGGAGGTCGGGCGGAAGATCCGCGAGGCCACCGCCGGCAGCGGCAAGGCGCTGACGCTGGAGCTTGGGGGCAAGTCGCCCTACATCGTCTTCGACGACGCCGATCTCGACTCCGCGGTCGAAGGGCTGGTCGATGCGATCTGGTTCAACGGCGGGCAGGTCTGCTGCGCGGGGTCGCGACTGCTGGTGCATGAACCGGTGGCGGAGCTCTTCCACGACAAGCTGCGGGCACGCATGGACAAGCTGCGGGTAGGCAACCCGCTCGACAAGAGCATCGACGTGGGCGCGATCGTCGATCCTGTCCAGCTTGGCGCGATCACCGACATGGTGGCGTCGAATACCGCGGGGGAAACGCATGTCGCCGCCTGCGCGATGCCCGGCGAGGGGTGCTTCTATCCGCCCACGCTGATCGCGGGGCTCGCGCCGTCCGACCGGCTGATGCAGGAGGAGATCTTCGGGCCGGTTCTCGTCTCCACCACGTTCCGCACGCCGACGGAGGCGATCCAGCTTGCCAACAACACCCGCTACGGTCTCGCCGCGACGGTCTGGACGGAGAACGTGAACCTCGCCCTCGATGTCGCGCCCAAGCTGGCGGCCGGCGTGGTCTGGGTGAACGCGACCAACCTCTTCGATGCGGCCGCGGGCTTTGGCGGTGTGCGCGAGAGCGGCTTCGGTCGCGAAGGCGGCTGGGAGGGTCTCGGCGCCTATACCAGGCCCAAGGGCAAACTCAAGCCGCTGAAGGCGATCGAACCCTTCGGGGGCGATGCCGGACCGGCGGAGGGCATCGACCGGACCTCGAAACTCTACATCGGCGGCAAGCAGGCCAGGCCGGATGGCGGATACTCCGCTCCTGTCTGGGGCAAGTCGGGGCAGCTGCTGGGCCATGTGAGCCTCGCCAACCGCAAGGATGTCCGCAACGCGGTCGAGGCGGCGACCGGTGCGGCCGGGTGGGCGAAAACCACCGGGCATCTCAGGGCACAGATCCTCTACTACATCGCGGAGAACCTGTCGGAGCGCGCAAGCGAATTCGCGGGCCGCATCGACGCGATGACAGGTGGGAAGTCCGGCAAGGCAGAGGTCGAAACGGCCATTCGGCGGCTTTTCACCTATGCCGCATGGGCCGACAAGTTCGATGGCCAGGTCCACGGCGTCCCGATCCGGGGCGTTGCGCTGGCGATGCGCGAGCCGGTGGGCGTGATCGGCGCGCTCTGCCCGGCGGAGGCGCCGCTCTTGGGCCTTGTTTCTCTGATGGCGCCGGGCATCGCGATGGGCAACCGCATGGTGCTTTGCGCGTCCGAGCCGTTCCCGCTCGCGGCAATGGACTTCTACCAGGTGCTGGAGACCTCCGACGTGCCCGCAGGCGTGGTCAACATCCTGTCCGGGCCCCAGTCCGAGACTGCCCCGCATCTCGCCGCACATCTGGGCGTGGACGCGGTCTGGTGCTTCTGCGCCGGAGACCTGTCGGGCGTGATCGAGCGCAAGGCTGCCGGCAACCTGAAGCGGACATGGGTGAACAACGGCCATGCCCGCGACTGGATGGGCGCGGATGGCGAAGGGTGCGCGTTCCTCGAGGCCGCTACCGAGGTCAAGAACATCTGGGTGCCCTACGGCGAGTAGCAAGGTACCGAAGCTTGTGCCCGGTGGTTCTTGGGCGCGTTCGGACAAGAGCCAGTGGCACGTGGCGCGATCATCACAGGCGACGAAGCGGCCATCCCACCGGGGCGGGGTGGCCATTCATCATCGGGTGCGGAGGCCGTAGCCGTCGGACCGGGCAATCAGTTCCGGTTCTTGCGACGCCGCAACACGCCAAACGCGCCAACTCCGAAAACGAGAAGCGGCAGGGTGGCCGGGACTGGCACCGCGGACAAGGCACCCGCACGTGCGGCAAAAACCAGATCGGGATCGGACGCGCCGCCCAGACCCAGCACGTTGCGGAACGTGACGGAACTGATAGTGTCACCGACGGAAAAGCCAAGCCCCAGAAGATCGAATACGACCTGGTTCTGGGTGTTGGTTGTCCCGACAGTCACCGCCGACAAAACACCGTGGGTCGCCGCGTTGTAATACGTGGTGCCGCCGTTGAAGGCGATTTCGTACCCGGTGCCTTCGGCATCTGTCTGTCCCTGGACACTGGCCTGTTCATACACGACGAACTTGGAGCCCATGCCGCTCCCGACGCTGATGCCGCCGGAACCGTAGTGCAGTGTCAGGAATTTCTGGACGGTATTGTTTCCCAAAGTGATCCGATCACCGATGTCGTTGGGCGCCGTGGTGCCGCCGGGTCTGGCCGCAAGTTCCCCGAGTTCATAGCCGTCAACGCCAGCCGCGTTCTCGAACGTCGAGCTGAAAAACTCGGTTGAGTCCGTTGTCACATAGGCGCCGTTGAATTGCGCGAGATCGAACGTGAAAACGTCGATCGCAGCAATCGGTGCGGAAATCGCGACGCCAGGTGCGATCAAGGCCGCTATAGCAACAAGAATTTTCTTCACTGCGAATACTCCTCCCAAAGTATGATTCGCGATCAGTAGCATGCTATTTCGAAAAAACCAAAAATAATATGCGCGCCAAACCTGCTGAATCGACGCCGCGACCGCGGCACCTCGGGCTGACGGTGCCGGGCAAGAGCGGTCCGGGTTCCCACAACATGAAAAAGGGCGCGGAAAACGCGCCCTTTGTTCGAAGTCTTGTCAGAAAAGGTGCAGTCCTATTCCTGATCCTCGAGGCTCAGCGCGACAAAGCGCGGGTCGCCTGCCCGGCGCACCAGCAGCAGAAGCGATTTGCGACCGGCTTCCCTGGCCTCCGAAATCCGGGTTTCCAGCGTCGCGAGGCTGTCGACCTTCTGCTGCCCGGCCTCGGTGATGATGTCGCCGGCACGCAGTCCCTTCTCGTAGGCTTCGGAGTCAGCATCCACATCGGTGACCGCGAGCCCGACCATGTCGCTGCCGGCGCCGAGCTGCTCGCGCAACTCATTGGTCAGCGGGCTCAGCGTCATGCCGAGCAGTTCGCTGGTCTCCGGCTCCGTCGTGTCGGGGCCGGGCGCGGCGGCGGGCACGGCACCTTCGGCCTCTTCGCGACGGCCCAGCGTCACCTTCAGCGTTTCCGTCTTGCCACCGCGCAGCACGACCACGCGAACGGTCTTGCCGACGGCGGTATTGCCGACCTGGCGGACGAGTCCGCGCGTATCCTCGACCTCCTTGCCGTCGAAGGACAGGATCACGTCACCCGACTCGACCCCCGCCTCCTTGGCGGGACCCTCGGGAACGTCGGTCACCATCGCGCCACGGGCGCTGTCCATGCCCTCGATGGCTTCGACCATGTCGGGGGTCACGTCCTGGATCCGCACCCCGAGCCAGCCGCGGCGGGTTTCGCCGTATTTCTTCAACTGGTCGACCACGCGGACCACGACGTTCGACGCCATGGAGAAGCCGATGCCGATGGAACCGCCATTGGGGCTGAGGATCGCGGTGTTCACGCCGATGACCGACCCGTCCATGTTGAAGAGCGGGCCGCCGGAGTTGCCGCGGTTGATGGCGGCATCGGTCTGGATGTAGTCGTCATAGGTCCCCGAAAGCGCACGGTTGCGGGCGGAGACGATCCCTACGGACAGCGAGAACCCCTGTCCCAGCGGGTTGCCCATCGCGAGCACCCAGTCACCGACCCGCGCCGTGTCACTGTCGCCAAAGGACACGAATTTCAGCGGCTGGTCGGCCGACACCTTCAGCAACGCGATATCCGTGTTCGGGTCGGTGCCCACGACTTCGGCCGGAAGTTTTTCACCCGGCTGACCGTCGCCCGGGAAGAATTCGATCAGGATCTCGTCGGCGCCCTCGATCACGTGGTTGTTCGTCACGACGTAGCCGTCCTCGGAAATCACGAAGCCGGAGCCCAGAGCCGAAGACCGCCTTGGCCGGTCGCCGGGATCGTTGCGATCCTGGAATTCGCGGAAGAAATCCTCGAACGGGGAGCCCTCGGGGACGATACCCTGCGGCCCGGTGCGACCTTCGACCACCGTCGACGTGGTGATGTTGACGACCGCGGGGCTGATCTTTTCGGCCAGAGGTGCGAGGCTTTCGGGCCGCGCCATGGCCATCATGGTCTGGACCAGCAGGAAAACCGTCACCAGGAAGCCAAGCCACATCAGGCGGATGGCATGCGTCGATTGGGTTTGGAGAGGGATCGAAATCGCCGTCGGCTTCATTCGTTTGGCTCCTGAATGCTATGCCGCCGCAGCTTCGGCGACGGCATGTTGTACGAATAAGCGCGCTTTCACGCGCATAGGGTGCATGTAGGGGCAACCACTTGCAATATTAAAGATGGCGCCATGTCGACCCGTTTCAACTCCCTGTGACACCTCCGTGAAGCGCCTTTCGAAATGTAGGCCGAGATGGTGAACGGAAGGTTACCGGCGACATGCGCAGCACCCGGCCAGGCCAGGCGGCGTCGCGGTCCCTGGATCACAGGCCGAGTTGAAAGGCGGCCCAGACCAGGATCAATCCCGTCACCACGGAGAGCAGACCGATCTGACGCACCGTGCTTTCGGGCAGGCTGCGCAGGATTTCCAGCATGCGTTCCAGAAGCGAAGGGGCCAGCGCATAGGCCAGCCCCTCGATCATCAGCACCAGGCCGACCGCCAAAAGCAGGGTGCTCAACGTTCGGCATCCTCCCCCTCGACAGTCCGGAGGTAGTTGAAGAACTCGCTATCCGGGTTCAGGACCATCGTGGAGTTCCGCCCCTGCAACGATTGTTCGTAAGCGGCGAGCGAGCGATAGAAATCGAAGAACCCGAAGTCCTGCGAATAGGCCTGGGCAAAGATCTTGTTCCGCTCCGCATCCGCTTCACCCTCGATGACGCGCGCGTCCCGGCGGGCCTCCGACAGGATCTCCTCGTAGGTCCGGTCTGCCTGTGCGCGCACCCGCTGCGCCGCCTCGCGGCCACGGGCGCGTTCATCGGTCGCCTCGCGTTCGCGTTCCGCGATCATGCGCTGCAGCGTCGCGTCGAAGTTCTGGTCCGGAAGGTTCGTCTGACGCAGCCGCACATCGACGATATCGATGCCCAGAGCGCCGGCGCGCAAGTCCGCGCGTTCCTCGATCTCGTCCATGAGGCGGGACCGCTCCTGCGACAGGATCGTGTTGGAAGTCACGCCTTCGGAGCCCAGAACCGCACGGATCTGACCGTCGAGGATGTCGTTGAGCTGCAGTTCGGCTTCGCGGACGCCGCCGACCGACAGGGCTTCGCGGAACTGGCGCATGCTTTCGATCCGCCACAGGACGTAGGCATCGACCACCAGCCGGCGATCATCGGCCGGCGTGACCTCGATCAACGGCGTGTCGAGCGAGAGGATGCGGTCCTCGTAGCGAACCACCTCGTCGATGAGCGGCACCTTGAAGTTCAGGCCCGCCTCGCTGACCTCCTGCTTGATCTGGCCGAAGCGGAGCACGAGCACTTTCTCGCGCTCGTCCACGATGAAGATCGACGACAGAACGCCGACCACGGCGATAACGACGATTGGAATCAGATACCGCATCAGTTTGTGCTCCCCGAACGACGCAGCTCATTGAGCGGCAGATAGGGGACGACCCCGCTCCCGCCACCAGGGCCGGTCCCGACTTGGCTTTCGAGTATGATCTTGTCCACGTCTCCCAGAACCTTCTCCATCGTCTCGAGGTACAGACGCTTGCGCGTCACTTCCGGTGCGGCCTGGTATTCGGCCAGCACGCTCAGGAAGCGGCTCGCTTCACCGACCGCCTCGTTGACGACCCGCGCGCGATAGCCTTCGGCGCCTTCTAGGATCCTTGCAGCCTCACCGCGGGCCTCGGCCAGCCGCCGGTTGGCATAGGCGTCCGCCTGGCGTTGCAGCCTGTCGCGTTCCTGTTCGGCGGCCTGAACGTCGCGGAAGGCGTCGATCACGGATACGGTCTGCGAACTGCCGTCGGCGTCCGTGGTGACAACCTGCTGCGACGGCGGGTCCACCTTGTTGAAGTTCACGCGGACCACGTTGATGCCGGTTTCCTGCTGGTTCAGCATGTCCTGGATCAACTCGCGCACGCTTGCTTCGATCGCGGCCCGGTCCCGGTTCAGGATCGGGGCGAGTTCGGATTGCGAAATCACCTCGCGCATCGCCGACTCGGAGATCGCGCGCACGGTTTCCTGCGGATTTTGCAGGGCAAAGAGGTAATCGCGGGCGTTGGAGATGTTCCAGACCACCTGGAAATCGATATCGACGATGTTCTCGTCGGTGGTCAGCATCAGCCCATCGTTGTCGGATCCGCCGCGGCGTACGCCGATATCCTCGGTCCGGTTCGTCGTGACGTTGATGACCTCGGCGGTCACCAGCGGCCAGGGCGCGAAGTTGAGACCCTCCGTGCCGACATCCGAGAACTTGCCGAGGAAGAGTTCCACCGACTGCTGTTCGGGACGGACCGTGTAAAGGCTCGCCATCAGCCAGAGCGCCAGAGCGGCGACGAGGGCCAGCCCGATCGTGCCGCGATTGAAGAGGTTGCCGCCGCCAAGACCGCCACGGCCGCCACCGGACCGGCCGCCGCCCTTGCCGCCCATCAGAACGCGCAGTTGTTCCTGGCCTTTCTTGACAAGCTCGTCGATCTCCGGGATCTGCGGTCCTTCCGGGCCTCCGGGAGGTCTGCGGCCACCGCCACCGCTGCCGCCACCTCCGTTCTGTCCTCCGCGGCCACGGTCCCCGCCGCCGCCGGAGTTGCCACCGCCGCCCCAGGGGCCGCTGCTGTTGCCTGTCATGCGTCGATTTTCCTTCGTAGTTTCCGCGCGTGTGGGGGTTGCCCACTAACCTGTGTGTTTTTCTCTGACATTCAAGCCGTTCGTATCGGGCTCCGCATGGTCACGAGTTCCTCGCTCATCGTGGGATGCACCGCAACTGTCCTGTCGAAGTCTTCCTTGGTTGCACCCATCTTTACCGCGATGCCCGCCATCTGGATCAGTTCCCCGGCCCCGGGTGCGACGATATGGCATCCAAGAACACGGCGGCTGGCCTTTGATACGACCAGTTTCATCAGTACCCGGTCGGACGCACCGGCAAAGGCGGACTGCATGGGTCGGAAGGAGGTGCAATAGACCTCGATCTCCTCGCGTTCCCGCGCGGCCTCCTCGCTCAGCCCCACGGTACCCAACTCGGGCTGGGTGAATACCGCGCTCGGGATCAGCTCGTGATCGACCGGCGTGGGATTGCCGCGGAACACCGTTTCGACGAATTGCATGGCCTCCCGGATGGCGACCGGGGTCAGGTTCACCCGGTCGGTCACGTCGCCGATGGCAAAGATCGACGGAACCGATGACTGGCTGTACTCGTCGACAACGATCTGCCCGTTGCGGCCCAGTTTCACGCCCAGGTCTTCCAGACCCATGTCGGCCGTGTTCGGCGCCCGCCCGGTGGCGAACATCACCAGGTCAAAGATCTTTTCGCTGCCGTTGGTCGATTTCACCCAGACCGGCCCCTCGCCGGGACGGTGCCGCCCGCTCGACGGCGCGGGTTCGTTGGCGGGGCGTCCCGCGACCGCATCCGTGCGGTTCGCGGCCAGGTCCATGTCCACGATGTTGGTGCCCACATGCAGGTCGATTCCCCGATGGTGCATGGACTCGGCAATCAGACCGCGCGCCTCCTCGTCGAAGCCCCGCAGGATCTGCGCGCCACGATAATATTGTGTCACCTTGACGCCCATGCCGCTGAGGATGCAGGCGAACTCGCATGCGATGTAACCGCCGCCGACAATGAGTATGGACTTCGGCAATTCCGAGAGGTGAAAGATGTCGTCCGACACGATGCCCAGGTCGGAATTGGCGATCTCCGGCCGCACAGGGCGCCCGCCGGTCGCGACGAGGATATGCTTGGCCGTGACGCGCTGCCCGGTCGACAGCTCGACCGTGTGGGCATCCGCCAGCCGGGCGCGGGCATCGAAACTGTCGACGCCGGCGGATTTCAGCAGGTTGCGATAGACGCCTTCCAGCCGGTCCAGCTCCGCCTCGAGCTTGGTCCGGAACATCTGCCAGTCAAAGCCGCCGTCCGCGATATCCCAGCCATAGCTGCGGGCCATCCCCGGCATGTCGGCGTATTCGCTGGCGAAAACCATCAGCTTCTTGGGCACGCAGCCGCGGATCACGCAGGTCCCGCCATAGCGGTCCATTTCCGCCAGTCCGACCTTCGCCCCGGTCTCGCCGGCCGCTACCCGAGCGGCCCTGACACCGCCCGAACCGCCGCCGATGACAAAAAGGTCGTAGTCGAATTCAGACATCCTGCGCCTCGCCGCGAAACCTTCCCCGGCGATATGTCATGCTCGACCCGGGATTGCCAGACCGCGAACCGGAAATCCGACGTCCCAGCGCCCGCATAGATGGGAAGTCCCGGGCGCAAGGATCCGACACATCGACCCAGCCACGCGCAACTCGCTCCAGTTCAGTCATTCCTGCCGGCGACATCGCCTTGATCGGTGCCGGCCGTTTTCCGTTCGATGTCGCGCGTGTCGACGCTGCCGTCGTCATGCCCGATGACCACCGTGTCGCAGATGTCGATGAAAAGCCCGTTTTCCACCACACCGGCCACCTGGTTCAGCGCAAGCGAGAGCTTGCGCGCATTGCCGATGCGCTTGAGGTGCAGGTCGAGGATGTAGTTCCCCTCGTCGGTCACGAACGGCACCGCACCGTCCATGCGTAGCGCGCTCTCGCGGCCCGAAACGTCCATCGCGCCCAGCGCTTCCTCCACCAGTTTCTGCGTGACCTGCCAGCCGAAGGGGATGACCTCCACCGGCAGCGGGAAGGCCCCCAGATGCTCGACCTGCTTGCCGGCGTCGGCGATCACCACCATGCGGTCGCTGGCCGTGGCGACGATCTTTTCCTGCAACAGCGCGCCGCCACCGCCCTTGATCAGGTTCAGCTCGCCGTCGAATTCATCCGCCCCGTCGATGGTCAGGTCGAGCCACCCGGCCTCGTCGAGCGCCACGATTTCGATGCCGACCTCGCGGGCGAGGTCCGCCGTGCGGGTCGATGTGGGCACCCCGCGGATCTTCAACCCCTCGTTGCGTACCCGTTCGCCCAGACACCGCACGAGCCAAGCCGCGGTGGAACCCGTCCCGAGCCCCACGCGCATGCCCGTTTCCACGTAATCGGACGCTTTGCTGGCGGCCGCGAATTTGGCCTTGTCGGCGGACGACATCTTGTCTGACATGGGCTCTGTCTCCTTGAACTCGGGCGTCTTGTAAGGCCGCTCCCCGGAAGGTGCGAGTCCCCGCGGTGCGCATATTCGGGATCAGTAGGGCATCGGGTGCTGACGATGTGCGACATCGATTTCCTGCAGCACCTCGTCGCAAAGCGTGAGGTCGGCCGCGCC
>CBDUPF010000039.1:0-17937 GCA_965369035.1 uncultured Aliishimia sp. | reverse complement strand
ATAGGACAGGGGGACGGGACGGGCAAGGGCATCGGTGCCCGGAAGTCCTGTCAGGAGGCTCCGACCACTGGGCCGTTCGCGGTGACGGTGACGGTCTGTCCCAACGCCAGTTCGGTTCGGAACACGGAGGCCACGGCGCGCCGCGCGATGCGTCTGCCGCGGCCGAACGGATCCGCGGGTGTCGGGTTGCGCTGGCCGGGAACCGTCGCGCTGCGCGCGCGGTCCCAGATCATCGGGTGCAATTCGGTCAGGTGGTTGCGCACGACCGGGCCGAGGCACCTGTTGAGCCGGCGGCGGGTGTGATCCGATGCAGGCAGGCCGGATCGCTTGTCCATCGTGACCGCGCAAAAGGCGGCAAGCAGGTTGACCACGCTCTGATCCGGATGGCGTGCCAGGATGTCGTGCAGGCCATCCACGAAAAGCTGCGCATCGAGCCAGGGGAACACGCCAGGATCGGCGGTGACCGCGTCGAGCATCATCCAGGTGTATCCACCCGCGCCCCAGCTGTCGCCCAGCCGCTCCGCCATGTGGCGGGCTTCGGCGTGGAGCGCCTCACCCGTCCCCTGCGGGTGGGTGAGAAGTCGACGCCCGAACGCGCGCAGATGGTGCGACGCCATCGGGGCGAGGTCGATCAGGTCGCGATGAAGTGCGACCAGCGTGCGGACATCCGCGGGTTTCGCGGCGGCAAGGCGGCACCGGGCGGCCACCACCAGCATGGATGCGGAATGGGTTGCGGCAAAGGGGTCGAGGCATTCGACGGCACGCGCCATATGGGCGTCGGCTTTCGCCGCGTCATCCGCGCGTTTGTCCGCGTCGCCGCAGTCGAGATTCGGAGCCTGCGCGGCGTCCATATGCGCTTCGGCCAACAGCGCGGCGAGAACATGGTCCCGACCCCGGTCATCGAGACGCGCATCATGCGTTTCGATGCCGGTTGCGAGTTTGTCGCCCTCCATCGCCGTGGCGCGCGCAGCGCGGCTCAAAAGGCCCGCGACCCCACGTCCGCCGGGCGTCAGTGCCCGCGCCTCGTCGGTCTTGCGCATCACGGCCAGCAGGCCATCCCAGTCGTCCTGTTCCGCCAGTTTACGGCCCAGGTCACGCCAGCGGTCGCAATCCCGCTCCTCTGCGGAGGGGCGCGCAATCGGGATCTGCAGAAGATGTGAGGGAACTGCCCGGCGGCGGCCCCGGGCACGCGCAGGCCAGACGCGCACGGGACGTGCGGCGAAAAAGCAGGAAAGGCGTTGGCTCAGGCTCATGATGGACCGTTGTCGATGGGTCGTGACAGGTATCACGCGGATTCCGGTCCAAAAGAAGGCAAGCCCGAGGCCGTTTGACGAAAGTCACGCTGCCGGTCCCCGGTGCCCATTCCGGCGTTCGTTGCAGCGTCGTGGGCCGCGGGGCTACAGCCCGGTGAAGTGGTGCCTCTCCGTCCGCACGCCGCGGGCGGACAGTGCGTCCTCGAGTTCCCGGTGCGGCGGGGTCGCTTCGACCGGCATCCGCAGCTTGCGGCCCGAGGTCAGAACGACCGTCGCCCGCACGGAAAGGTCGAAGCGCGTGACCAGCCGCACATGGTCGATTTCGCGGAGCGCGACCTCGGCGGAACGGCGACCGGAGAACCAGACCAGCCGATCTGGCGACAATTCCACGCCTGCAGAGATGCCCAACCAATAGTCGCGAAGCGCCGGGATCGTGCAGATCAGGACTGCTCCCACGATCCAGAGCGCCGCATCGAAGACAACAGCCGCCAGCGCGCAGAGAGCCCAGGTCGCGCCGACTGCGACCAGCGCGGTTCGGCTGCGTCCGTGATGAACGAAGCGGAACGGCTCAGCGTCCACCAGTCACTTCGATGGCCGATCCGGTCATGTAGGACGCATCGTCCGACAGCAGAAAGAGGATCGGCCGCGCGACTTCCTCCGCGCTCCCCTCCCGGCGCAGGGGCACCTGGTGCGCCAGCTTCTGCGCACGCCCGGGTTCGCCGCCCTTTGCGTGGAGTTCGGTATCTATGAGGCCCGGGCGCACGGACATGACGCGGATGCCCGAGGGCGCCAATTCGTCCGACAACCCCTTGGTGAAGGTGTCGATCGCTGCCTTGGAGGCGGCGTAATCCACATACTGGTTGCCGGATCCCAACCGCGCGGCGGCCGACGAGACGTTGACGATCGCGCCACCCGGCCCCATGCGCGCGGCGGCGTCGCGCGCGACCATGATGGCGCCGATCACGTTGACATCGAAAATCCGGCGCAGACGGGCGTGGTCGTATTCGGCCACGGTCGCGGTCGGGGCAACGATGCCGGCATTGTTGATCAGCGCGTCGAGCCGGGGAATGCGGGCGAACATCTGCGCGACCGCGTCGGGGTCTGCCACGTCGGCCTGAAGCAGCGTGACCTTTGCGCCCGAGGCCTCGCAGTCGGCCTTGACCGCCTCCGCCCCGGCTGTGTCGGACCGGTAATTCAGGTAGAGGTCGTAGTCCGGCGCCGCGAGGCGCGCACAGGCGGCGCCGATCCCGGCGGAGGCACCGGTGATGAGCAGGGTCTTGCGGGTCATGGTGCATCTCTCGCTCTGGTGAAGGATCCGCCAGAGAATGCACCAGTCTGCGCGCTGGGCAAGCCCGCACGCGGCATTTCAACAGGAGATGGGGCAGTATTTCGCCGCGTCAGACGTCGACGCCGCGACTTGTCTGGGCCCTTCGACGCCACAACTCGCATCTTTTTCGAAACCGAGTCTGCACCTCCATCGGCGCACCCATCGCGGAAACTGCCGGATACAGTCGCCACGCGGGCTCACTGTCGCGCGTCAGGGAGGCATTCGAGGAGATTGGCGACGGCTTCCTGGGGCACCTCAGACGCGTGTCCCGCGCACAAGAAGTGCCGGACGAGGGATCACGAGGCCGAGGTCGGTTTCATGGGTGCTATGCATCTCTTCGAAAGCGGCCCTGAACGCCGCGCGCCGATCTGCCGGCAAGGCGGCGTGGGTGGCCGCAACGGGGCCGAAGCCGTGAAGATATTCAGTCCAGACCGAAGTGGGATCCGGCGCGTAAAGCCACGTGGTCTGACGCCGACACGCAAAGTCGAAGCGTCCTGCAAGGGCCTGTGACAACCAATCCTCCCGGCCCCAGTCGAAGGGTGACGCCGGCGGTGGAGGCGCGTCCGAAAACCGGGCGATCAGTCCGAAGAACCGGGCAATGTAGCCTTCGGGTTCGTCGGCCCAGGTCGCCAGAACCAGCCGTCCGCCGCGCCGCAAGACGCGCGCCATCTCGGCGATCGCTGCGCTCGGATCCGGTGAAAAGATCACGCCATAGGTCGAGATCACGCCGTCGAAACTGCCGTCCTCGAAAGGCAGGTCCTCGGCCGGCGCGCGCTGGAAACGCGGCTGCGGTTGCAGATGTCTGGACAGGGTCTCTGCCGCACCGAGCATGCCGGGTGCGATATCGACGCCCGTGACCTGCGCCCCACGCCGTGCCGCCAACCGCGCGGCCCAACCGGTGCCCGTTCCGATGTCCAGTATGCGCTCGCCCGGGAGTGGCCAAAGCAATTGAACGGCGTGCGAGATCGTGTCCGACAGGCCGAACGAGATCCGGTCATAGGCGGCGCCCGGCAGGCCCCACATCTGCGCCTCGGCGCTCGGGTCGGTGCGGGTTTCCATTGAAGCGTCCTCCATTGCTCTGGCACCACGGCTTCGCCCGTCGGAACGCGACCGCGATCAAGGCCGTCTGCACGGCCTCGTTCAAGGAATGCGGACATCGCTTCCTGTCTCTCGGGCGGCAACTTGGCCGGGACCTTTCGGCCGTATCGGCTGTCGGTCCCGCATGTGACCAAGGCTACCCCGTCCGGGTGATCCACGACCATGATGCATCGTCCGGATTTCTTGCCCTGTCGTCCGGAACCGATACCTTGCGCGGCGCCCTATCGGCGGGGTTTCTCAAGGGGTTCTTGCCCTCATATCATCAACGGCATCGCCAGGCTGGCGAGGCTGAGAACCAGGAAGAACCCGGCCATGTCCGTGATGGTGGTCAGCAAGGGACCGCTGGCGGCGGCCGGATCCTGGCCGAGGCGCTTCAGCAACAGCGGCACGACGCCGCCGATCGATACGGCGAGGAGCGTATTCGCGGCAAGCGCTGTGCCGATCACGAGACCCAGCCACGGATTGCCTTTCCAGACCCATGCAACGAGCCCGATCAGGATGCCCAGTGCGACCCCGTTGATGACGCCGATGGTCGCCTCCTTGCGCCACACCCGAAAGGCATCCTTGGGCAGCACGATGCCGAGTGCCAATTCGCGCATGGTCACCCCTACGGCCTGGTTGCCGGAACATCCCGACATGTCCGAGACCATGGGCAGAAACACCGCGATCGCGATGACCGCGGCCAGGGTCTCTTCGTAGGCCGAGATGACGCTGGCGGCGATGATGTTCAGGCCGATATTTGCGGAGAGCCATGCGAGCCGGCGCCGCGAACGCAGCCACGTCGGCATCGAGCGCAGTTCGTCACCCACGACACCTTGCTGCTTGAGGCTGTCGCTCTGGGACCGTGCCAGGGCGGCGTCGTGGACAGCTGCGCGCGAGACGACACCCACCAACCGACCGTCGGCCTCAACGACCGGAAGGCCGAAGAAATTGTGCTTGTCAAAAAGGTCTTCCAGCTCGTCGAGCGAGGTCTCGACACTGACCGTGACCGGCGGCGCCATGATGGCGTCCAGAGTTTCGCTCCGGTTCGAGGTCAGCAGGTTGCGCAGAGAGACGACACCGATCGGCCTGTCTTCCGCATCGACGACATACGGATGCTGGCCACGGTAGCGTTCGAAATCCGCATCTTCCGAGACGATCCCCCGCAGGACCTCCCTGACCGTGGCTGTTGCGGGGAACTTGAAGGCCTCGGCGGCCATCAACCCGCCCGCCGTGCCCTCTTCGTAATCCGCCAGGCGCCGGACATCCGCCGCGTCATCGGGATGCAGACGAGCCAGAATGGCATCCATGTTCTCGGGCGACAGATGGCCGACGATATCCGCCTGAAAGTCGGAGTTCAGCCCGTCCACCACTTCGGCGGCGCGGCCGATTTCCATGTGCGAGACCAGTTCGGTGGCCGCCTCGACCGGAGCTTCTTCGATCAGGTTCCGTGCCATTTCGACCGGAACAAGACCGAGCAGGACGTCGCGATCTTCGGACGCCAGCAGAAGAAGCTGGCGCAGTGCGGCGGACGGCGCCAACGGCTCCAGCAAGACCGACAGCCCGTCGGAATCGCGGGCGTCGACCGCTTCCTTGATTTGTTCACGCAAGGGTTTCGTTTCGGCCTCGGGCATTTCGGGCGGCGCTGTCTGCATGTCTTCGTCGATCATCGTTTTCGTTCTCCTTGAGTGTTCGGCCGAAGAGGCAGAAAGGTCGGCTCGGGACGCAGATCGACCGGTTTCGGGTTCAGGCGATGCGGTCGTCCGCGATGGGCGTGGAAGGGATCGTGACTTTTGTTATGCCGGATCAAATGGTGCGGCGCGATAGGGATAACCGGGGGCCGGCACGACGCCCAACCGGGCACACAGGTGCGCAAACAGCAACTGACGCCAATGCATTTCCCGCGCCAGTAGATGCTGGCGGTCCACGACGAAACCTGTCCCAACCGTCAGTCCGGCAATCCGGGATTGGAAACGCCGTTCGGCACGAAGCAACCGCGGATCCGACACGTTTGGTTTTTTCGGATCACTCTTGTCACGTGCTGCACCTGACCGTTTCCAGTTATCATTCACGATAACAGGATATTTGCGCCCAGGAAGCGCGCAAAACGAATAATATTGAGGTTTGGGATGAGGATGCGTCATGTTTCGGGGCGCCCGTGAAACCGGCTACGGACTGCTGATGCGCCTGGGCAAAGCAAGCGGCAAAGTGTCCCGAGGTCCGAAAAACGGGCGGGTCAAGGCGCCCTTGGATGCGTCGCCACGCATGTCAGCATCACCAGCATGCATTGCCCTCTGCGGACGATCCGAACGCTCGCCCGTCCGTCGTCGGCGCCGGCGTGTGTCACGGTGATCGGTCCCGGCGCTTTCCAGACGCAAGAAAAGCGAATACCAATCATGGAAGACGCGAACTTTTCTTATGGGTATCGACCATGGACATCAACCTGATCCGCACATTCCTCGAAGTGGCTGCGACCGGTTCGTTCGTGAATGCGAGCGAGCAGCTGTTCGTGACCCAGTCCGCGGTCAGCCTGCGCGTACAGCGTCTGGAGGAGTCGCTGGGCAAGCAGCTCTTCACGCGGTCCAAGGCCGGTGCCGAGCTCACATCGGCCGGACGCGAGTTCGAACGGTACGCGCTGTCGCTCATCAAGATATGGGAGGAGGCCCGGCAGCAGATCGGCGTGCCCGAAGGGTACACCAGGTCGCTGTCCGTCGGTGCGCAGTTCTCGCTCTGGCCGCGGCTGGGGTTTCGCTGGATCGACCGGATGCAGCACGACATGCCGACGCTCAACATCCGGGCGGAGCTCGGGATGCCGGACCGCCTCATGCGGTTTCTCGTCGAGGGTGTGGTGCAGATCGGATTGATGTACAGCCCGCAATTGCGCCCCGGCCTGACGGCGCACAAGGTTCTCGACGAAGACCTGGTCCTCGCCGCATCCTGGGAGGCGACGCTGGACGATATCGCGGCGGATTACGTCTTTGTCGACTGGGGGCCGGAATTCCTGCATGCCCACGCGCTCGAACTGCCCGACCTGACCAATCCCGGCCTCACTCTCGCGCTCGGAGCGATGGCCGCCGATTATGTCGTGAACCGGCACGCCGCGGCCTATCTTCCCGCGCGGTACATCAAGCGTTACCTGGACCAGGGGCTGCTGCACCTCGTTCCGGACACGCCCGTGTTCCCGTTTCCCGTGTGGTCGATCTGGCGAGACGACCTTGATGACGACATTCGGGACACGGCCATGCGCGCGCTTGTGGCTATTTCATCACAGATCGACGCAGACAAGAGGGCCGTCATCGCCGAGCTTGCCGACATCAGCGAGAGCAAAACCGTCGAGTTGCTTGGAAACGCTGAACAAACCCTTAACAATAAGTAATTCTCGTTTTATCGCTAAATAATCTTTATTTTGACTCGGGTAAAGCGGGTGCCTATCTGCCTCTCAGCAACGAAGCTCCCGTCCTTTCGGGGCGGGCCACACTGGGGAAAGGGATAGACCCATGAAGAAACGCAATACACTGGCCGCGTCGGTCCTGGCGCTGATGGTAGCTGCTCCTGCATTCGCGCAGGGTGCGCTGGTCGGCGTCGACGATCTCGACGACCGCATCGATGACATCCAGGAAGACGTCACCGACGATCTCAACAACGCTGACAAGCGCGACCGTCTGAGCAATCAGTATTCTCAGGGCTGGACCGGCAGCGTCGCACTCGGCTTCTCGGCAACCGACGGCAACACGGATACCGCAGACCTCGATGTCGCGGGCCGGTTCCGCTATGGCAATGGCCCCTGGAACCACACTGTCGGCTTCGCGCTGGAATTCGCCGAAGACAACGACGTGCGTAACAAGGAAGAAGCCTTCGCAACCTATGACGTGAACCGCTATTTCGACGAACGGTTCTACGTCTTCGGTCTCGGCTCGGTCCGCTACGACGCCTTCGACTCCAACGAGTGGGACGCGTTTCTGGGCTTCGGTCCGGGTTACCGCGTGATCAACGAGCCCAACCAGACCTGGCGTATTCAGGCCGGCCCGGGCGTCCGTTACATCGAGACGCAAGCCGGTACCGACACCACCGAACTCGCGGGCATCGTGTCGTCGCGCTACTACTACGCGTTCAATGACAACGTCTTCATGACGAACGACACAGACGTGCTGTTCTCGGATCAGGACACGTTCGTGACCAACGATCTCGGCGTGAACTTCAAGATGACGGACCGGATCGCGACCCGCGTCTCCTACCGTTCCGAGTGGGACAGCAACCCGCTTCAGAATTTCGACAGTTCCGACAACTCGCTCGGTGTTTCACTAGTATACGGCTTCTGAAGAAAGCCGATCTGTCCCTCGGCAGAACTGGGGCGGAGCAATCCGCCCCTTTTTCCTGTGGGTCATAGCGATACGCGGCTTGGCCCAGAGGGTGGTCGACGAGAAGACACCTAATCGCGGCCGGTCTGTCGGTTCACAGGCGGCAGGTCGGGAGTGTCCGGCGCAGGACAAAAAAGAGCCATCGCAAGCTGAGGTTTCGCTAGCGGCCTCGAAGGCTTTGCTTCCACCGGTGTTCGCCACGGTCCATGATCCGCGCAGGCCCACAGCAGCGCACCGGAAAAGTGTGTATCAGAGATGTGCAAGGATATTTGACTGGAGAAATGCGCTAAGCATTTGATTTTGTAAGAGTCTGGTAGGCAAGCCCAGCTCCTGTAGACGACTTTAAGATCCGCCGCGCGGCGCCCCCCACTCGCGGAGATGAACCGTTGCGACGCAATTTCTTGCTCCTGTCAGATCTCCCTTGACCCTCAAAATCCTATGTCATAACACCCTGTCTGACCAAGCGGGCGTTGTGTAATGGTAAGACCTCAGCCTTCCAAGCTGATGATACGGGTTCGATTCCCGTCGCCCGCTCCAACCACCGCTTTCCTGCAAATCCCCTGACGATCTTGTGCGAGCTGGCACGCAGTTTCAGGGCATCCGGATTCTCGGGTTCGAAGACTTCGGAGTGTTGCGTGGCATGGACGATGGTTATTCCGGAGCCTAGACTGATTTCATGACGAACAAGATTGTTTCCGCTGCCGAAGCTGCCGCGCTGGTCAAGGACGGCGACACGCTTACCACCTCCGGTTTCGTCGGGATCGGCGTGCCGGACGAGCTTCTGGCCGCGATCGAGACGCGGTTTCTCGACACTGGTCATCCGCGTGATCTGTCGCTGGTGTTTGCCGCGGGACAGGGCGACGGCAAGAGCCGTGGACTGAACCGGCTGGGGCATGAAGGGCTGCTCAGGCGGGTGGTCGGCGGGCACTGGGGCCTGATCCCGAAGGTCGCGGCACTGGCCGTGCGGGGCAAGATCGAGGGGTGGAACCTGCCGCAGGGGTGCATCAGCCAACTCTATCGCGACATTGCGGCGGGCAAGCCGGGGATGCTCAGCAAGGTCGGGCTCGAAACCTTCGTCGATCCCCGCAACGGGGGCGGGGCGATCAACGACATCTCGACCGAGCCGCAGGTCGAACTGATGGAGATCGGCGGCGAGGAGGTGCTGTTCTATCCGGCGCAACGGCTCACCGTCGCGCTTTTGCGCGGCACAACGGCAGACGAGGCCGGCAATGTCACGATGGAGCGCGAGGCGCTGACCATCGACAACCTCGCTCAGGCGATGGCGGTGAAGAACGCGGGTGGCGTTGTGATCGTGCAGGTCGAACGGGTGGCCAGGGCGCGCACACTGCCGGCACGGGAGGTACATATTCCCGGCATTCTGGTCGATGCGGTCGTCGTGTCGAAACCCGAAAACCACGTCCAGACCTATGCCACGGTCTTCAGCCAGGGATTTACCAACCGGATGCGCACGCCGGAGGGAGAAATCCCGCCGATGCCGCTCGATGCGCGCAAGGTGATCGCCCGGCGGTGCGCGTTCGAGTTGCCGGTGAATGGCGTCGTGAACCTCGGCATCGGCATGCCCGAAGGGGTGGCGGCGGTGGCGGCCGAAGAGGGTCTCCTGGATCATCTGACGCTCACTGCGGAGCCGGGCGTGATCGGGGGCCAGCCGGCCTCCGGCCTCGATTTCGGCGCCGCGGTCAATACCGACGCGGTGATCCCGCAGAACAACCAGTTCGATTTCTACGATGGCGGCGGGCTGGACATGACCTGCCTTGGTCTCGCTCAGGCAGACCGGCATGGCAACGTGAACGTCTCGCGCTTTGGCACGCGGTTGGCGGGGGCAGGGGGCTTCATCAACATTTCGCAGAACGCCCGCGCAGTGGTCTTTGCCGGAACGTTCACGGCCAAGGGGCTGGACATCGCGGTGTCGGATGACGGGGTGGAAATCCGTTGCGAAGGCCAGCAGCGCAAGTTCCTGGACCACGTGGAACAGATCACCTTTTCCGGCCCCCGCGCGGCGCGGCTGGGACAGCCTGTGCTCTATGTCACCGAGCGTTGTGTGTTTGAACTGACGCCCCGCGGGTTGAAGCTTCTGGAAGTGGCCCCGGGCGTCGATATCGAAAAGGATGTCATAGCGCTCATGGAGGTGCCGCCGATCGTGGAAGAAGTCACGCCGATGGACGCGCGGATCTTTCGTGCCAAGGAGATGGAACTGCGTGTCGACCTGTTGCACCTCGACCTGCCGGACCGCATCGCGCTGGACGCGAATTCCGATCGGCTGTTCCTCAACTTCGAAAAGATGCGGGTCAGAAGCTCTGACGATGTGCAGCTTGTCGGCGATCTTGTGGCGAAGACATGCGCCCCCCTGGGTCGACGTGTCGATGTCGTGGTGAACTACGACGGATTCCGGATCGACGAAACGCTGGAAGCCGATTGGGCGCGGATGGTCGCCGAACTGACGCGGCAGTATTACGGGACGGTCTCGCGCTACTCCGGGTCGGCCTTCATGCGCATGAAGCTGGGCGCGGTTTTCCCCGACGCCCGCACCCATATCTTTGAAACCAGCGAACAGGCCCAGGCTTTTCTGGATTGAACTTCCGGGGTGAATTGATCGGCAACCATTCGACCGCGACAGGCGGCGTCCCGCCCGGGAGAGCGGGTGATCGTGTTTCCGCGTCAACGGGCATGGAAAAGCCAAAGGCAAACCGCGCTGCGTGCGGTATCGTGATCGAACCGCCGGAGCAGGTGCACGAACCGGCAGACAAGGAGAACACGCAATGAGCGACAGAGTTGCCGGTTTGGTCAAGAAGATCCGGGAGATCGAGGACGAACTGGAGGCGGAATTCGAGAACCGCCGCGAGTCGTTCCATTACCGGATCGAGAAAAACAAGGTCGTGTTCGAAAGCGGCATTCGCCGCCGCCACGAGGCCCTCAAGCAGCGGCTCGTCTCGTACATCGCTGGCGCCCGTCCCATGGTGGTTCTGACCGCGCCGGTGATCTATTCCGTCATCATTCCGTTGGTTCTGCTTGATCTTTTCGTGACGATCTACCAGATGGCCTGCTTTCCGGCCTACGGGATCGAAAAGGTTCGTCGAGCCGACTACATCACGTTCGACCGCCGGCATCTGTCCTACCTGAACGGTCTGGAGAAGCTCAACTGCATGTATTGTGCCTATGCCAACGGGTTGCTGGCCTATGTGACGGAAATCGCGGGGCGCACTGAAAAGCACTGGTGTCCGATCAAGCACGCGAGACGCATGGCGGGCGTCCACCGTCATTATCCGGAGTTTGTCGAGTACGGCGATGCCGAGGGATATCAGCAGCAGAAACGCGTGCTGCACCAAAGGAACAGGTGATCCCGCGCGGCCGTCTCATGACCGCGCCGGTCGGTGGCCTGTGTCCTAATGCGCGAGGAACACCGCCTGGTCCGTCTGCTCGATAAGTGTCCGCGTCGTGCCGCCGAAGAAGGCTTCGCGGGTTCTCGAGTGGCCGTATGACCCCATGACCACCAGATCGGCACCGCATTCCCGAGACCGCTCCAGAATGCCTTCGCCGATGCCGCGGCCGCCGCTGGGATATTGACGGACCGTAACCTCGCAGCCGTGGTGTGCCAGCCATGTCGCGACATCCGCGCCAGGGTCCTCACCGTCGACATGTTCGCTCATGACCGGGTCGAACGTGGCAATGACGACCTCCTCCGCCTTGCGCAGGAATGGAAGGGCCTGGTGCACCGCGCGAGCGGAGTGCAGATGGGTATTCCAGGCGACGAAAACGGTCTTGGCCGCGAGCGTCGCCTCCGGGTCATGGTTGTTCAGCAGCACGCCGATGGGCGACTGGAACAGCACGCCGTAGACGGCTTGCCGGAAGAGGGTGTCGGGTTCGCGCAGTTCGTCGGCGATGATGGCGATGTCGCAGAGCATCGCGCGCCGCGCCACGGCGTCTGCCACCCGCGACGGTTCGCACGACACGGTCGAGACCTCGCCGGAAACATCGTGTTGCTGCAAGAGCTCTTCCAATTCCTCGGCCGTGGCCTTGAGCGCCGCGGCGTTCGCCGCAACTGCCTCGTGCCACTCCGGCGGGATGTTCGTGGCGCCATACATCGGAACGCCCAACGCATAATAGGGAAACTCGGGCGCTTCCCCGACAACCAGAATCGAGGCGCGCCCGGACATGGCGCGGATCGCTTCGAGATTCCTTGCAAGGTCGTTCTTTCTGCATTCCTTGCCGACCACGATCAGAACCGTCGAGTTTTTCATGCTGCATTCCTTGATAAGTTGCCTGCGTTTACCGCAGGTGTGTGCTTTTCGATTGAGGTCTGTCAATTCCTGAACAGATCCCGCCCGGACCGTACTGCGTCAGCGTGAACTCCCGACAGCCTCGCACCCCACCCGCCCGGCAATCAGGCCAGGAACGCGCGGCAGGCATTTGCCACCACGGCCTCCTCGTTTGTCGGCAGCCTCAGAACGTCGACGGTCGAGTGCCTTGCGCCGATCCGGATCGCGTTTTCCTCGTTTGCCTTGGCATCCAGCGAAACCCCCAGCCACGCCAGACGCTCGCAGATGGATCGCCGAACGCGCGCCGAGTTCTCGCCGATGCCGGCGGTGAATACCAGGGCATCGAGCCCTCCGATCGCGGGGACGAGTCCGGCCAGGACACTTGCGGCGCGATAGCAGTAGAGTTCCACCGCCTCGTTTGCGTGAGGATCCTCGCTCTGCTCCAGCACCTGCATGTCGTTGCTGATCCCGGACACGCCCAGAAGTCCGGATTGGCGATAGAGCAGGTCCTCGATCTCCGCTGCGGTCATGGATTTCGCTTGCAGCAGGTGCAAAACGACGCCCGGGTCGAGCGCGCCACACCTGCGGCCCATCATCAACCCGTCAAGGGCGGTGAACCCCATGCTGGTTGCGACGCTCTTGCGGTCTTTCATGGCGCACAGGCTCGACCCATTGCCGAGATGGGCGACGATCACCCGGCCGGACGCGCGGTCGCCGAGGTGGTCGGGCAGGGTGCTTGCGATATAGTCGTAGGAGAGACCGTGGAACCCATAGCGCAGGATGCCCGCGTCGCTCAGCGCGCGGGGCAGGGCAAAGAGTTCCGCCAGCCTGTCCTGGCTGCGGTGAAATCCGGTATCGAAACAGGCAATCTGCTGCAGGCCGGGGCGCCATCTGGCCACGGCACGGATCGCGGCCAGATTGTGGGGCTGGTGCAGCGGGGCAAGCGGGGCAAGTTCGTCAAGCGCACTCAGCACCTCTTCGGTGATGGACACCGGTTCGCCGAACCTCTCTCCGCCATGCACGACGCGGTGCCCCACGGCGCGAAGCGGCCGATCCCCGCAGATCCGGCTCAGCCACGGAAGCAGGAGCGCGATGAGATCCTCGTGAGACAACGCGGGATCGAGACGATCCAGCCCGCCCCTGTCGAGCGCGGCGCCGGTGGCGTCCCGCGCCGTAAAGGTGGGGTTCGACCCGATGCCGGCGATCTTGCCGCTCACCTCGGCCGTGCTTGATGTGGCGCTACAGTCAAAGATCGCGAATTTCAGGCTCGACGATCCGGCATTGAGCGTCAGAACGACCCCGGTCACGATATGGGGCCAAGCGGGTGATGGTGAACGAACAGCTGCGCGATCGCCGTGGAGGCCAGGCGCGACATCACGCCATCTGCGCGGCTTGTCAGAACGATCGGGACGCGCGCGCCCAGCACGATACCGGCGGCATCCGCCCCCGCGAGGTAGATCAACTGCTTGGCGATCATGTTCCCGGCTTCCATATCGGGCACGATCAGGATGTCCGCATCGCCCGCGACGTCCGATTGGATGCCTTTGGTTTCCGCGGCCGATCTGGAAATCGCGTTGTCGAAGGCAAGTGGCCCGTCCAGCACCGCCCCCGTGATCTGCCCCCGGTCGGCCATCTTGCAGAGTGCGGCGGCGTCGAGGGTGGATGGAATTCGTGGTGTCACCGTCTCGACCGCCGACAACAGCGCGACCTTGGGCGGCGTGATCCCGAGGGCCGCGGCGAGGTCGATGGCGTTCTGGACGATATCGCGCTTGGTGCCGAGATCGGGGAAGATGTTGATTGCCGCGTCGCTGATGAGCAGGGGCTTGCCATAGGTCGGTACATCCATCGCGAAAACGTGGCTCAACCGCCGCTCTGTCCGCAGGCCGGAGTCCTTGTCCACGACCGGTTCAAGCAGTTCGTCCGTGTGGATCTTGCCTTTCATCAGCATCTGCACCCGCCCGGCGCGCGCCAGCGCCACGGCCTCCTCTGCGGCTGCATGACTGTGCGGGACGTCGACGATCTCGATCCCTGACAGATCGCGCTTCGCCTCGGCGGCAGCCGCTTCGATCTTGACCCTGGGACCGACAAGGATCGGAACGATCATCCCCCTGACGCCCGCCTCCAGCGCGCCTTCCAGCGACAGGGCATCGCAGGGGTGCACGACCGCCGTGGCGACGCGGGGAAGCGGCGCCGTCGCAGTAATCAGGTCGTCGAACCGGGCGCCGCGCGCATGCAGATGCACGTCCGGCAGGACGACGCGGGGACGCCGAACCTTTTCCGTCGGGGCCACGACCAGCGCCCGGCCTTCGATCACGGTCTCGCCGCTCTGGTTGGTGCACAGACAATCCAGCGTCACGTGGTTGTGCTCTGCGCTCTTTTCCACGACGGTCACCCGTACCGTGACCGTGTCGCCCAGACCGACCGCACGGCGAAAGCTCAGGTTCTGGTTCAGGTAGATGGTGCCGGGCCCGGGCAATTCGGTACCCAGCACGGCCGAAATCAGGGCGCCGCCCCACATGCCGTGCGCGATGACCTTGTGAAACATGTCGGACCTGGCGAAATCCTCGTCGACATGCGCGGGGTTCACATCCCCCGACATGACGGCGAACAGTTCGATGTCCTCGGTCCTCAACTTGCGCGTCAGCTCGGCACTGTCACCGATCTTCAGTTCCGCGAATGTCTTGTTCTCGATGTATTGCATGAGGTCAGGCCAGTACGTGATAGCCGCCGTCGACATACGACGTGTTTCCCGTGACCTTGCGTGACAGGTCACTCACCAGGCCGACGGCCATGTGCCCCACATCCTCGATCCCGACAAGGCTGTGCGTGGGGGCTCGTTGACGTGCGTCGTCGATCAGCTCGTCGAAGTGATCTATGCCCGAGCCCGCACGCGTGTTCAGGGGGCCCGGCGATATCGCATTTACGCGGATCCCTTTCGGGCCAAGCTCGGCGGCGAGGTAACGCACGGTGCCTTCGAGAGCGGATTTGACCGGCCCCATGATGTTGTAGTGATCGACCACCTTTTCCGCGCCGTAGTAGCTCATCGTCAGTATGCTGCCGCCATCCTGCATCAGTGGCCTGGCAAGGCGCGTCATGCGGATCAGCGAATGGACGGAGATGTCCATGGCCAGGGCAAAGCCGTCCTTCGAGCATTCGGACACCGGCCCGTGCAGGTCGTCCCTGGGACAGAAGGCAATCGAGTGCAAAAGGAAGTCGAGCTTGCCCCATCTCTTGTCGATGGAGTCGAAGACGGCCTCCATCTGGCCCGCCACCTCGACATCCAGGGGAAGGAAGATCGGTGCGTTCAGTTCCGCCACGACCGGTTCGACGTAGGCCTTCGACTTGTCGTTGACATACGTGACCGCCAGTTCGGCACCCGAAGCGCAGAACGCCCTTGCGCATCCGGCCGCGATGGAATGCTCGTTGGCGATCCCGACGACAAGCCCGCGTTTTCCCTGCAACAGGTTTTCCAGAATCGTCGTCACTCCTGATAGACGTAGGTGCCGGGCGCGTCGCAGAGCGGCGCGAACCCCTTGGCCGCATTGCCCAGTGGCGGCGGGGCTATGGGCTCGCCCGACCTCTCCGCCAGCCAGTCGGTGAGCGCGGGCCACCAGGAATCTTCTACCGGCGCCGTCTCCGCCAGCCATTGTTCCGCGTGAACATAGGGCGCATCGTGGGGCTTGGTCCTTATCCTGTAATGCCGCCGTGGGTGGCCCGGTTCCGAAACGATCCCCGCATTGTGCCCGCCGCTCGCCAGCAGGAAGGTCACGTCCGTGTCCGACAGCAGATTGAACTTGTAGACCGAGTGCCACGGGGCCACATGGTCCCGCTCGGTGCCCACCAGGAAGACCGGCACGCGGATATCGGTAATCGCGACGGGCCTGTCCCCGACGATGTAGCGCCCTTCGGCCAGGTCGTTCTTCAGGAACAGGCGGCGCAGGTATTCCGAATGCATGCGGTACGGCATCCGCGTGCCATCCGCGTTCCATGCCATCAGGTCGTTCATCGTGGACCGCTCGCCCATCAGGTAATCGTGGACGACCCGCGACCAGATCAGATCGTTCGACCGCAGCAGCTGGAACGCCCCCGACATCTGCTTGGTGTCGAGATACCCCTTGTCCCACATCATGTCTTCGAGAAAGGTCAGCTGGCTGTCGTTGATGAACAGCATCAACTCGCCCGCTTCGGTGAAATCGGTCTGCGTCGCCAGAAATGTCAGGGTCTTCAGGCGATTGTCGCCATCGCGTGCCATCGCAGCGGCCGCAATGGACAGCAGCGTTCCGCCCAGGCAGTACCCCAGCGCGTGGACCTCTTGCCCTTCGGTGATGGCTTCGACCGCATCCAGCGCGTCCATGACACCCAGGGACATGTAGTCGTCCATGCCCAGGTCCCGGTCGTCGGCGTCGGGGTTCTTCCACGAGATCATGAACACGGTGAACCCCTGATCCGTCAGGAAGCGGACCAGAGAGTTTCTGGCTCCGAGGTCGAGGATGTAATACTTCATGATCCAGGCCGGCACCATCAGGATGGGCTCGGGCCGGACCTTGTCGGTGGTCGGCGCATACTGGATCAACTCGATCAGCCGGTTGCGAAAGACCACCTTGCCCGGCGTGATCGCCATGTTCTTGCCGACCTCGAAATCCTCCAGTCCCGCCGGTCGCTTGCCGGTATTCGCGCGCGACATGTCCTCGGCGAAGTTCATCCATCCGCGCACGAGGTTCATGCCGCCTTCGCTGAAGGTCCTGTTCAGAACGTCGGGATTGGTCAGGACGAAGTTCGACGGCGCGAAGACGTCCAGAACCTGACGCGCGGCGAACGTCACGGCATCCTCGTGCTGCTTGGTGACGCCTTCCACACCCGTCGTCGCGTTGTACCACCATTGCTGATTCAGCAGGAAAGCCTGTGACATCAGGTTGAATGGCCATTTCCGCCATCCTTCGCCGTCGAACCGCCGGTCCTGGGGCAAGGGCGTGATGCAGGTCTCCTCCGTATTCGGGTTGTTGGCGCAGAACGCGGCGTAATTGGCCAGCCGCCAGGCCTTTTTCCCTGCTTTCTCGACCAGCTGCATCTGCTTTCCGGGCGCCGAGGACAGGTGCAGCGCCCAGTCTGCATAGGCCGCGGCAAGTGCTATGGGCGACAACCCGGACGTAAAGCGCGCCAAGGTCGCTTTCAGGCCCTTGTCCATGGCCTCCTGCAGGCTGGCGTGGGCGTAGGGAACGCGGTCGGTCCGCCACTCCTGCTGCAGCCGCGGTGCAACGTCGCGAGCGTGCGAGCCGCCGGCCGGAACCGGCGTGGCGTCTTTTTCTTTCGGAGAGATTTTCTTGTCCATTTCTTGGACCCTTCGAATTCGGCGAGGATTTTCCGTTGCACCAGACCGACTGGCCCGCGTGCGGAATGGTTTAACAGAGCACTAGGCCGAACGGCAGCCGTGCGGATTGACATACGTCAATCGGCGAGGAAATTCCGCGGGCGAACGCCACGGAACACGAAAACGGGACATGACTTCGCCCGGCGCCGCCACGGCAACCCCATCGCGACGGGCACTCCGGCCCGACTCCGCGATGCGGCCGAACAGCCGACGCTGTATTCCCGAGCGATTCCCTGCCAAAGTGTGGGACTGGGCAGCTTTTGGGGCGGTCTGTCCATGA
>CBDUPF010000038.1:0-18002 GCA_965369035.1 uncultured Aliishimia sp. | reverse complement strand
GGGCCGGGTGGAGCGCGCCGAGGGCGACGAGTTGCAATTGCGGACGGAGAGCGGCCTGTCGATGCGGGCCGCCGCGCACGGACGCGCATTGACGGCAGGTGACCGGGCACAGGTGTTCGTCCGCCCGGAATCGATCCGTATCGCGGGCGACGCGCAAGCCCTGGCGGGCTTCGACAACGTGCTGGACGGCGCCGTCAGCAGCATTCTCTTCAACGGCGCCGGCAGCCGCGTGCTGGTGCGCGGCGAGACGGGCGAGGAGATCGAGGTCACCCTGCCGCAGTCCGGCGAATTCGCCAGCCTCCGGCGCGGCGACCGGGTCCACGTGGGCTGGTCCGGTGCGCAAGGCAACGCCTTCGCGGCGGGGCCGGCATGACAAGCACCAACCGGATCGGGTTCTTTCTGCTTCTCACGCCACTGGTGCTGTGGCTCGGGCTGCTCATCATCATCCCGCATATCGACATGTTCCTCGTGTCGATCCGCGAGCGGGTGGGGCGCGGCGTCTACGAGACCAGCGCGGCGCAATACCTGACCTTCGTCAACGAGCCGCTCTATATCTGGACCTTCATCCGCACGGCGGTGATGTCGGTTCTGGCCACGGCGATCACGCTGCTGATCGCGTTCCCGGTGTCCTACTACATCGCCAAGATGGCGCGGGGACGGTTGCAGCAGGTACTGTTCATGCTCTGCCTGATCCCGTTCTATGTCTCGGAACTGGTGCGCACCTTCGGCTGGATGATCCTGCTGCGCGAGACGGGCATCGTCTCCAACCTGCTGCAATGGATGGGTCTGGCGGATCAACCGGTGGAGATGCTCTACAACGATGCCGCCATCATGATCGGCCTTGTCTACACCTCGATGCTGTTCATGGTCGTGCCGCTGGTGACGACGCTGGAAAGCCTCGACGACAGCGTGATCGAGGCCGGCTATGACCTCGGCGGCAACGGCTGGTCGGTGCTGCGGGAGATCATCATTCCCCACGCCATGCCGGGCATCGTCTCGGGCTGCATCGTGGTCTTCATGCTGAGTCTCGGCAACTACCTGACGCCCAAGATGCTGGGCGGCAAGGACAGCCTGTGGTTCACGGAGATGATCTACAACCAGTTCATCGTGCGCTTCAACTGGGAGCTGGGGGCGGCCTTCGGCTTCATGCTGCTGCTCCTGTCGTCGCTGATCGTGTGGTCGGTGCTCAGGCTCACGGGCCGCACCCTGCAAGAGACGCTGGGGTAGGGCCGATGATTCCGACCATCCCGCAACCGCGTTCCTTCAGCCTGATCTACGGGGCCTATGTCGCGCTGTTCTTCGTCTTCCTCGCGCTGCCGCTGACGGTGGTGGCAGTGTTCGCCTTCAACGACAGCCAGTTCCCGTCGCTGCCGTGGCAGGGATTCACCTGGAATTGGTTCTTCGGCGACGAACGCCCGCAGATCGGCGTGTTCCACGAGCGGGGCATCCTGCGGGCCGTGGGCACCTCGGCGCTGGTGGCCAGCTGCGTGTCGGTG
The DNA here is from genome assembly GCA_965369035.1 of uncultured Aliishimia sp. GTDB lineage: Bacteria > Pseudomonadota > Alphaproteobacteria > Rhodobacterales > Rhodobacteraceae > Aliishimia. The sequence goes on along the minus strand of CBDUPF010000038.1, from coordinate 16,506 downwards.
CTGTCGGTGGCGGTGGGCACGACGAATGCCTTCCTGTTCAACCGGTACGAATTCCGGGGCAAGGGGCTGCTCTATGTGCTGATGCTGCTGCCGCTGGTCATCCCGGGGATCGTGCTGGGCATTTCGATTCTGGTGTTCTCCTCTACCGTGGCGAACGGGCTGTGGGATCTGGCGGCGATCGACGTGCAGGCGCTGCGGCCCGGGCTGCTGCTGGTGATCCTGGGGCAGTTCTCCTTCATCACGACGATTGCCACGCTGGTCATCACCGCACGCCTGCAGAAGTTCGACCGCACGCTGGAGGAGGCGGCGCTGAACCTCGGCGCGGGTCAGTTGACGGCCGTGCGCACGGTGACCCTGCCGTTCCTGGCCCCCGCGATGATCGGCGCGCTCGTGGTGGCCTTCCTGATGAGTTTCGAGAATTTCAACACCACCCTGATGCTGGTGGGATCGGACGCGCCGCTGACCATCGCGATGTTCGACCGGCTGAAGGAAGGCTCGACCCCGCTTTTGAACGCGGTGTCGTTGCTGTTGATGCTGGGCTCGTCGTTGCTGGCCCTGATCGTGATCCTGTTCCAGCGCCGCGACTGACACCGCGGCCGTCAGAACTCGCGCCAGAGACCGAATTTCAGCCCCGTGCTCTCGTCACGGCCGGACTTGTGCTCCAGCCCCACGACGAATTTCATGTTGCCGCGTTTCGGGGTGTAGATCACGCTGGGCACCACGGTCAGGCTTTCGCCGTTCTCGTCGGCCTCGAAAAAGCCCTGGCCCATCACCTGGAACCGATCCGACAACGTCAGCCCAAGTGTCGCGTCGAGCTTGAAGAGCGGCGGCGTATCGTCCGTTCTCCATTGCACCGCGCTGTCGACATTGACCCATCCGCCGCGCCCGGCCAGCGTGAGCCCGCGGCCCCAGGATATCCCGCCCTTGAGGAACGGATCGAAGTTGACGGCGTCCATGCTCTCGGCGCCGATTCCGAACTCGGCAGAAATCTTCGCGGCACGGTCGTCGTTGCGCAGCGGGAAGCGCAGGAAGACCAGCCCCTCGCCTTTCTCGCCAGACGTGTAGCTCGCCGAAACGCCAAGCGTGAGACGCGGCCTGAAGCCGTACTCGAAGTAGAACGATTGCTCCACGCTCTGCGTGCCGGTCGCGGCATCCTCGTAAGCGCGGAACCCGAGCGAGAGAAACCCGTCGCCCTCGGTGCGCATCCAGGCCCCGGCCGCGCAGGGCAGCGCAGCGCCGAGCCACAGGGCAATGGCGAGCAGGATCCGGATCATCGCTTTCCTCCGCCGCCCAGTAATGGGGCGCGGTGGTTAACGGCTGGTTACTATCGGCGCGCCTTCGTATAGGATGCGCCGCGTGAGAACAGGGTGAGGAATTCGAAATGCCGTTGATCGACGCGCTGGAAGAGGATCAGATGGATCCGGATTTCGTGGAGGAATTTGCCTTCTTTCGCGGTACGCTGGGCGGGATTCCGAACTCCATCAGAACCATGGCCCGCGTCCCGGAAATCGCCCGTGCCTATACCGAGCTCAACAAGGCCGTCATGACGGACTATGGCGGCGTCACGCTGGAGTTGAAACGGCTCCTTGGTTACGTCGCCAGTTTCGCGTCGGGCTGCCTCTATTGCCAGGCGCACATGATCCTCGCGTCCGAACGGTTCGGCGCGTCCGAAGAACGACTGAACGACGTCTACGACTTCGAGGACAGCCCGCATTACACGGACGCCGAGAAGGCGGCGCTGGCCTATGCCCACGCCGCGGCCTGCGTGCCGAACATGGTGACCGACGAAATCGCCGACCGGTTGCGGGCGCATTGGTCCAGTGACGCGATCGTGGAGATCACCGCCGTGATTGCACTTTTCGGCTTTCTCAATCGCTGGAACGACAGCATGGGCACCGCGCTGGAGGAGCTGCCGCACGACCGGGGGCGCGAACGCCTCGCGGCTTCCACCGGGTGGCAGATCGGCAAGCACGGGTGACCGCGTTGCGCAGGTGCCCGCTGACTGACATGGATCAAAGTGGGGTGTCCTTGCATCGTTCAGGGTGTAGAAAACCACATGGGAGGGAACCGATATGTATTCCAACATTCTCGTGCCCGTTGCGTTCGAAGACGGGGCCCAGCATGAGGCTTCGCTGAACATCGCGCGCAAGCTGGCCTCGGACGGGGCGAAGATCACGCTGTTCCATGCGCTGGAGACGCCGCCCGCCTATGCGCTGCAATACGTGCCGGCGGACCTGGTACAGGCAACGCGTGACGGCATCGTGGCGGAACTCCAAGGCATTGCCGAGGGCGTTCCGGGCGGCCATGCGGTGCTGGTCGACGGGCATCCGGGCAGGTCGATCTGCGAGTGGGCCGCGACGGATGGTGTGGACCTGATCGTCATGGCGTCGCACCGGCCGGGAATGAGCGACGTGATCTGGGGCTCCACTGCCGCGCATGTGGTCCGTCATGTCGCCTGCGCGGTGCACGTCCAGCGATGAAGGCGCTCCTGCTGTCCATGCTTTTTTCGGTCGCCCTGACCGGTGGCCTGCGGGCGCAGGGGGCGGATCATGGCGGGGTGAACCTTTACCAGACGGAAAAGGTGATCTCGGCCCTGTCGGACATGTTCGCGGCCTGCCGGGAAACCGAAATCGTGTTCCGCCCCGACTGCCTGAGCCGGGCATTCCAGCGCGCGGCCAGCAAGATCTCGAACAATCCCGGATACTGGGAAGCGCATGTGGCGCTGACGCGGGCGTCACGGTCCCTGATTCAGATCGTACGCAGCAGCATGGATTCCGATGCAGGCCGGGTCCGTGTGGAGGGGTACCGGCTGACCGCGGTGTCCGAGGCGGCATTGCCCGGCGTGAGCCGCGCCATCGAAGATGTGATCGCCCGTGCGCAGCAGGACCTCGAGGCGTTGCAGCCTCGCGAACGGGATGCTTTTGCGCCCATCGTCACGGTTATCCGGACGCAGATCCCCTGGCCTTGAGCGTGCGTTGGTTCGTCGAGGTCGGGCATGTGACACCCGCGCGTGACGGTCCGGCCGAAACCTGATGGACGATCTTTCGCTCACGAGCCGCTCCGGCCTGCCCGAGAGCCTGCGGGTGCTTCTGGAGGCATATCCGCGCGAAGGCTGGGACAGCCACGACAATTTCGGGATGCTGATCCGGTTCTGGCTGGACCGTCACCTGATGTTCCGCCGCCTCGTCGACTTGCTGCGAACCGAAACGCAGGCGCGGCTGGACGGTGACGCGGATCCGCAGGCCTACCTGCATCGGCTGAACCGCTTTGGCAGCTTGCTGGTCGGTGACCTTCACGGTCACCACCAGATCGAGGATCACCACTACTTCCCCAAGCTCGCGCAGATCGAGCCCCGGCTCGAACGCGGGTTCGATCTGCTCGACGGGGATCACCATGTGCTCGACGACCGGCTGGGAGGTTTCACCACCCAGGCAAACGCGGTGCTCTCGGGTGACGAGCCCGGCCGGTTCCTCGACGCTCTCGACGGGTTGGGCGCGCTGCTCCACCGGCATCTCGAGGACGAGGAAGACCTGATCGTCCCCGTCCTGCTGAAACACGGCGAGGGCTCTGTGGACTAGGTCCCGCTCAGTCTTGAACGCAGAAGGATCGACGGCGACGGAACCGGAGTCCCGCCCGTCCGTGTCTTACATCCGTTTGACCTGAATGATGGCAGTAATCCCGTCCTCACCGGCCGTCGCGTAGGAGATGCTCACGCGTTGACCCGGCTGAAGGTCGGCGTCGACCACAGTATCGGGGCCCAGGCCCCAGACGCTCTTGTCGTTCAGCACCAGTGTGCGTTTGACCGGATCGAAGGCGGTCACGACACCTGCGGTTTCATCGGCGAAAACGGGAAAGGCCGCGGATGCGGCGAGGGATGCAACCAGAAGGAAGCGCATCGGGGATTGACCCACATATGGAGGAAAGCGCTCTCGCGGCATCCTTGCCGCTGCAGCCGCCGGACGGAGCCTCGCGCCCGGATGGCCACGATATGGTGCATCTGCGCGAGTCGCTCAAGAGCCTGCCGCGTTGTGCGTGAAAATTCTTTTGTCGCGGACCTTTCCGGGAAAATGCCGCTGCCGGAGCCCCTCAGCGATCGGGCACCGCGTCCCCGGCGCCGCGGCGGCACCGGGGAGACGGCATCGGGTCGAACAGGCCGGATCAGTCCAGCTTTTCCATCACCTTCAGCGCCACGTTCTCGGCAAATGCCTCGACCATCGCCTGGTAGAAGACGACGCTGTCCACGGCGAGTGTCTCGATCTTCGCGTCATCGGGATAGTATGCCGTCGCCGCCCCGGCCGACACGGCCAGTTCGTAGCGGTCGTTGAGGAACGGTTCTTCGTTGCTGATCCGGACCGCGCCGGAGAGCTTCGAGTCGGCCAGATCGGCCGCCGCCTCGAAGCTGTTGGCCAGTTCCAGCGTGTCGATCTTGATCGTGATGTCGGCGCCATCTTCGCCAAGCTTGTCCGCCAGCCGTGCGGCCAGCGCGTTTTCAAGGTCGGTGGACAGGTTGGCCCAGGTCGCTCCGGCCTCGTGGTTCTCGATTACACTCAGATCGGCTTCCACGGTGATGTCCTGCACCAGGGTCTGCGCATATGCAGTGCCCGAGATGGTCATCAATGTGGCGATAGCGGTGCTCATGGCAAAATTCTTCATCGGTAGTCTCCTTTCAGCGGCGTCAGTTTCAGCGCGACGCTTGGTGACGAACGGGGTGCTGGCCGTTTGGTTCCCATGTCGGGCGCATGCCGTGGCCGTGCGGCGGGGCAGGGGACGACGCGGCCCACAAAGAAACGGCTTTGCCTCGCGCGCATGCCTGATAGTCTGGTGTTCGGGAGGACGCGCCAGATGCCGAAGATCGATCCAGCCAATGACTGCCAGACCGTGATCACCACGTTCGAATGCTCGCCCGCAACCTGCCACGACCTGATGGAAATGCTGCAGGCCGCCTACGACGATTTCATCTCCCGTCAACCCGGGTTCATCGCTGCCGGCCTGCACGTGAACGACGCCCGGACGCGGATTGCCAACTACTCCCAATGGGCCCGGCGGGAGGATTTCCAGGCCATGCTGCGGACCGAGGAAATGCGCGGCCGCAACCGCGAGATCGCGGGACTCTGCACCCGGTTCGAGCCGGTGATGTACGAGGTCACGGCAGTATTCTGAGGGGTGTCTGGGCGACAGTACGGACCAACTGGCTGAATGGCATGGCAACAGGTCTTGAAGTTTCGCAAAGGGCCGCGTTCGGGGGCAGGAAACGACTTCTATTGCCGCAGACCCGGAACTTTTCGCCGACTGGTCCGTTTAACATCTTGTGCGATACTGCGCGCGCAGAAACAGGCAGAGGGTTGAAGGCATGGAAGGTTTCTTGGACGCACTTGGCGCGACGGCGCTGATCCTTCTTGTGATCGTCGGTGCGCTGGCGGGCTTTTTCGCTGGCAAGATCGCCGGTCGCCGCATGCCGCTTTACATCATCGTGGGGATCGTGACGGCGGTGGCCACGCCTTTCGTGCTGGCCGCGCTGGGTGTCGGGATCCTGGCGGCGGGCGGTGTGCTCCTCCTCCTCATTGTCTCCTTCATCGGCGCGGGGATCGTACTCGCCATCGTTCGGGCGGTCGTGAAGTAGAGGGTGCGGCAGGACCCGGATGGTATTACGAGGCGGCAGCTGTGCGTTTCGACGCCGGGCCGTGCCCGGGTCCGGGCACATCTGACGGCGAGGTGACGGCGGAATTTTGACGGATCACGCCGGTCCGGGCTAAGCTGGGATATTGGTCTCTTGGTTTTTCTGGGGGAAATATCATGCTTAGACGCCTTTTTCTGGTCCTGCCGCTTTTCATTCTCACCGCCTGCGGAGCGCCCGCGCCGACAGGTCCGCCGGTGGAGCTGCGCAAGCCGCCGCCCGGGAAGGCGCAAGTCTACATCATCCGGCCGCGCACCATGGTGGGCTCCGGCAACCTGATGATCACGCGGGTCAACGGCGCGCCCGTCTCGCAGCTTCAGGTCGGGCAGTACACGATCGTTCCGGTGCAGCCAGGGGAGACGGTTCTGAGCATGCGCAGCAAGATCCAGGGACCGCTGCCGGTCCTCGTCCTGCGGGCCTTGCAGGAGGCCGCCGGGTTCCAGGAAATCGGACGTGTCAACCTGGCGGCGGGACAGACGGCCTACATGGACTATCACTGGGTAAGGTGGACCGACGCGGAGGAAGCCAGCCGGCTGATCGGCGCCGGCCCGACCTATGTGCCGCCGGTGGGCCCGGCGGGGCCTCCGGGGTGAGGTTTTCGGGGTGTGTCCATCGTCGTATCGAACGCGTCTTTGCCGAAGCCGAAGCGGCAAGTTCGCTCGATTCGCCGTATCGTCGTTGAGATGTGCTTTTCTTGTTCGTGGCGAATGTGTGCCGGTTCCCGTTGAATCGTGAAAATCCGAGCCCGGTCCGGGGTCAAGTGCGCAGCACTTCGGACCAGCGACGGCCCGTTCGGGCGGGCTGCCGCTTTGTCGTGGCCGGTGCAGAGCGGGGGCTGCGGATGTGGGTGGACGGGATAAAGCGAAGTCGCGGGGGGATCGTGGCGTCAGACCACGGGCCGCCGCCGGTCCTGTGCCGTTGATCCGCATTTGGACTGCGCCCGGCTGAACACCCGAATGCGGGCTAGCGTTTGCGGCGCTTCACGTTTCCCCCACGCTGACCGGCGCGGCCTGCGGTGGAGCGGCCCGAGGACCGGGTGGCGGCGTCGCTGGCGGCCTCCACCGCGCTCTGCCGGGCGAGCGGGTCGTCGGCCACTGCAAGGTCAACCGCTTCCAGCCGCTTGATCTCGTCGCGCAGGCGCGCGGCCTCCTCGAATTCCAGGTTCTCGGCCGCCTTGCGCATGTCGGTGCGCAACCCGTCCAGCACCGCCTGCAGGTTGGCGCCGTGCAGCGGCTTGTCGATCTTGGCGGTCACGCGGTTCATGTCCACGTCGCCCTTGTAGAGACCCGACAGCACGTCGCCCACGTTCTTGCGGATCGTCTCGGGCGTGATGCCGTGTTCCTCGTTGTAGGCGATCTGCTTGGCACGACGGCGGTCGGTCTCGCCCATCGCCCGCTCCATCGAGCCGGTGATGCGGTCGGCATACATGATGACCCGCCCGTCGGCGTTGCGCGCGGCCCGCCCGATGGTCTGGATGAGCGAGGTTTCCGACCGCAGGAAGCCCTCCTTGTCCGCATCGAGGATGGCGACCAGCCCGCATTCCGGAATGTCGAGCCCCTCGCGCAGCAGGTTGATCCCCACCAGCACGTCGAAGGCGCCGAGCCGCAGGTCGCGCAGGATTTCGATCCGCTCCAACGTGTCGATGTCGGAATGCATGTAGCGGACACGGATGCCCTGTTCGTGCAGGTATTCGGTCAGGTCTTCGGCCATGCGTTTCGTGAGCGTCGTGACCAGCGTGCGATAGCCGGCCTGCGCCACGCGGCGCACCTCGTCGAGAAGGTCGTCGACCTGCATCTCCACGGGCCGGATCTCCACCTGCGGGTCGAGCAGGCCGGTGGGGCGGATGACCTGTTCGGTGAAGACGCCGCCGGTCTGCTCCAGCTCCCACGCGGCGGGGGTGGCGGAAACGAAGACCGATTGTGGGCGCATGGCGTCCCATTCCTCGAACTTGAGCGGGCGGTTGTCCATGCAGGAGGGCAGGCGGAAGCCATGTTCGGCCAGCGTCATCTTGCGGCGGAAGTCACCCTTGAACATGCCGCCGATCTGAGGGACGGAGACGTGGGACTCATCTGCAAAGACGATGGCATTGTCGGGGATGAATTCGAAAAGGGTAGGCGGCGGTTCGCCCGGCGCGCGCCCCGTGAGATAGCGCGAATAATTCTCGATCCCGTTGCAGACGCCGGTGGCCTCCAGCATCTCCAGGTCGAAATTCGTGCGCTGTTCGAGGCGCTGAGCCTCCAGCAGCTTGCCTTCGCCGACAAGCTGGTCGAGTCGGATGCGCAGCTCCTTCTTGATGCCCTGGATCGCCTGCTGCATCGTCGGTTTCGGCGTGACGTAGTGGGAATTGGCATAGACCCGGATGCGGTCCATCGTGTCCGTCTTCTCGCCGGTCAGGGGGTCGAATTCGGTGATCGATTCCAGCTCCTCGCCGAAGAACGACAGCCGCCAGGCCCGGTCCTCCAGGTGAGCAGGAAAGATCTCGAGCGAGTCGCCGCGGACGCGGAAGGACCCGCGCTGGAAGGCCTGGTCGTTGCGGCGGTATTGCTGCGCCACGAGGTCGGCCATCACCGCGCGCTGGTCGTACTCTTGCCCCACCATCAGGTCCTGGGTCATGGCCCCATAGGTCTCCACCGACCCGATGCCGTAGATGCAGGAGACGGAGGCCACGATGATGACGTCGTCGCGTTCCAGCAGCGCGCGGGTGGCCGAATGGCGCATCCGGTCGATCTGCTCGTTGATCTGGGATTCCTTCTCGATATAGGTGTCCGAGCGGGGGACGTAGGCCTCCGGCTGGTAGTAGTCGTAGTAGCTGACGAAGTACTCCACCGCGTTTTCGGGGAAAAATCCCTTGAATTCCCCGTAAAGTTGAGCAGCAAGCGTCTTGTTGGGGGCCAGAATGATCGCCGGGCGCTGCGTTTCCTCGATCACCTTGGCCATGGTGTAGGTCTTGCCGGTGCCCGTGGCGCCCAGCAGGACCTGGTTCTGTTCTCCCGACATGATCCCCTCGGCCAGTTCCGCGATGGCGGTGGGCTGGTCTCCGGCCGGTTTGAACTCGGTTTGCATGACCAGCCGTTTGCCACCTTCGAGCTTCAGGCGGGAGCGCACATCGCCTTCGGGCGTGTGCATCAGCGCGGGCGTGCTGTCGGAATGGACGTGGGGCATGGGCGTGTCTCCTTGCCGGTTCAATGTGTCACTCCGGCGGCGGGATGCAAGTGGCCCTGCTGACAACAGGTGTCGGGAGGCGTGGTTGCGAAGCCGGATGCGCCGTTCGGGATCGAGGGCGGCTCCGCAGAACGGACCGTTGCCAGCGTCCGTGGAGCCCAAAAGCGCCCGCGGGGCAAAGGGGATGCTAGGGCGCCCGGGATCCGGTGCGCATTGCCAGCGCCCGTGCATGGAGATCGGTCATCGCGGGGTCGTCGATTCCCAGTTCCGCCAGGTGCCCCACCAGGTTGTCGAGATAGTCGAAATTTGGACCGAGATTGCCCTCGGCCCGGGCGATGATGCGCGCGGCTTCGTCCGGGGTCAGGCCGGGCACGTAACGGCGATTGCGGCGGTCCATCACGAAGGTCAGCGCGTCCAGCGTTCCCTGCGGCGTTTCCGCGTTGACGAAAACGGGCAGGTAGGAACCGGAGAACATCTCCCGCATCCACAGAATCTCGGTCTCTTGCTCGACGTGGTCGGCGGAGATCCTGAAGGCGGTGCCGGCACATGTGCCGCCCTTGTCGAGTGCAGCCATCAGCCCCGGTTGTTGCGGACTGCCGCGGCCGCCTTCGATCTTCATGCAGAAACTGCGGTGCCAGCCGTCGATCCGCGCGTGCCGGATCTGGTTCACGAAGATACCCGGATCCCAGATCAGAGAGCCGTAGGCGAAGACCCAGAGCGGGGCGTCCATCCGCCCGGACAGGACACGGCGCCGGTTCTCCTCGCGTGCGTCATGATCCATGCGCCAGTCGGACGGCCAGTTCTCTTCGGCGGCGAGGCGGTCGAATTCCGCGAACTTCTCGTAGCTGAGCCGCACCAGAGACTCATCGGGAGCAGTGACCCGCCCGCGCAATTCCGGCGCATATTTGAACACGTCATCGGGGAAAACCAACGCTATGCGCCTCCGTTCCTTGTGCTGCTTGCGGCGCGAAGGTATCCCGCCTTGCACGAAGCCACCAGCGGTGCCGCACGGACTTGCCCCGTGGCGCAAAATCCCCGATAACGACGCCAGCCCCAAGACGAGGTTCCCCATGCGCGCACGCATCTACCAACCCGCCAAGACCGCCATGCAGTCCGGCACGGCCCGCACCAACAACTGGGTGCTGGAGTTTCCGCCCGCCTCCTCGCGCGAGGTCGATCCGCTGATGGGGTGGACCTCCTCCGCCGATACACAAAGCCAGGTGCGCCTGCGGTTCGACAGCAAGGAAGCTGCGCTGGACTATGCCCGCGACCACGGTATCGACGCCGTGGTGCAGGAGCCCAAGAAGCGCAAACCCAACATCCGGGCGCGCGGCTACGGCGAGAATTTCGCCACCGACCGCCGGGGCGTATGGACGCACTGACATCTGCAGGGCGGACGTCGGCGTGGGCGCACTGATCACCACAGGGCGCGCCCGCGCGCGCGACCTGCGCCGCCGAGAGCTTCCATGAATTCGGGCCGTGGGCGCGGCTCCCGCGACCTTCAAGACCCGCACGCTCTGGTCCGGAAGCGCGGTCGGGACGGCAAATACTTGCGCGCGGCCGTCATCGGAGGCATGAAGACGCCCGAGCGGTCCCTTAGCTCAACTGGATAGAGCAGCTGACTTCTAATCAGCAGGTTGGGGGTTCGAGTCCTCCAGGGATCGCCAGATTTTCAATGGCCGTCTTGACCAAGGAAATCAGCTGTACTGATGGGCGCGCTCGGAAAAGCGATCTCGGAGAAATTCCATCAACGCGCGTATGCGCTTCGTTTCCCGGAAATCCGGATGAGTCAGAATCCAGAGCGAGCGATTGCATTGTTCTTCGCACCGCGTCAGTGGAATCAGGTCGTCGAAACGTTCGCCCATGAAACGCCCAAGGCGTCCTGCCCCGATGCCATCCCGAACCAGGGGGAGTACGGAGTCGAGCCCATTGGTCTCCACCACCGCGCGAGAGTTCGGGTAGATCTTCAACAACTGATCCCGGTCCCGCCAAGGCTCGGTGTCATTCAGGATGATGTAGGGCAAGGGAACGTTTTCCGGATCCGCCTCCATCATGGGCCGCCAGGTTTCGAAGAACGACCTGGAGGCATAGAAACTGTAAGCGACGGTTGCCAGACGGTAACCCCACAAGCCGCTGGACGGATTGTTGTTTGCGCGGATTACCACGTCGACATTCCGGGTGAGAAAACTCACGGTATCGTCGCTGGCGTTCAAGTCGACATAAATGTCGGGATACACCCGGCCGAATTCGTAAAGATCCTGGGAAAGCCCATAGGCCACGAGATTCAATGGAACAGATAACCTGACCGTTCCGACGAGGCTGGAATCGGCACCCAGCAACATCAGGTTGGCGGATTCGACTTCCTTTTCGATGCGTTCGGCAAACTTGATTGCCGTTTCGCCCACCGGTGTCGGAAACATGCCGGTGCTGAACCTGTCGAAGAGCCGCGATCCCAATTGTTCTTCGGCGCGGCGAAGCTGACGACCGACGGTCGCATGATTTACGCCCAGAGCCTTTCCGGCCCCAACAAGAGATCCTTCTCGCGCGACGGCAAGTATCAGGCGGAATGCATCCCAATCCAGCATATGCATCAAAGGTATGCCATATTCTGCCCTTCAGATGAACTGCGGAGTTGCTTCGGTTCAAGTTTCCCGGTCACTTGATGCACAGATCGAGCTCGACCATCGTGGCCAATTCGACGCCACGAAGAATCAACAGGTCTTCGCCAAGTGCGTAGAAAACGTCGGAGCCCACCTGGCTTCCCGCCGCGGTCAGCGCCTCGTAAGTGAGGTGGTCGAACCCTTCGACATCGAGAATGTCGTGACTGAGTTCGAAATCCTCGATCTCTGTCGTTCCCTCGCCCTTCCGGAACACGAAAACGTCGATTCCCGCGCCGCCTACCAGAACATCGTACCCCGCGCCGCCGTCCAAAAGGTCCTCGCCATCGCCACCGCGCAGGATGTCGTTTCCGCTCCCGCCATAGATGCAGTCGTTGCCGTTGCCGCCATCGACGATATCGTCGCCACCCATCGCGAAGATGAAGCTGCTCTCATCGGCGTCGGACATGACGTCGTCGTCATCCGTTCCGACGAAATCGCCGAATTCATTGATGCGGACTTCCTTCCCGAACTCTTCCGCCGCCGCGGTGCCAAACGTCTGTTCATAGGCGTCGGTTCTGAGGAAGAAGGTCGTCGTCGACTCCATCAACCGGTCTTCCCGTGCGCCGCTTCCAAGGAAAATACGCGGCGAGTCATCGAAAAGAAGGTCCACCGCGACCCCCAGTTCTTCCGGGTCCGGCGTCGGAATCAGGTCAAATGCGCGCAATTCGGGTGCGGGGCCTGGAGTGATTTCGAATTCCAGCGGTTCGACGAATTCGATGTCCTGGAGTTGGTAGGTGAAATCCATATCGTGCAATGGGAAGCTGGACGCCCCGTTCTGCGGATCGAGGAGCGTATCCAGATCGTCCGCCGACGCGCCATCGGCGAGATAGACGATCTTCTCGATGTTCTTTGTCTGGATGGAGCCGCTCTCGAACGCCGCCTGCTCGACATACAGAATGTCGTAGCCGGCGCCTCCGTCTATCTCCAGCTTTTTCCAGGTCCCGCCGAGCACAGCGATCCGGTCGTTGCCGTCGTTGCTCCGGATTTTCGCCGACGCGTTGGAACTCGTGCCGGACGCTACGATCGTGTCGTCGCCAGACCCGTTGGTCGAAATTTTCGCATCCGGATTCGTCGCACCGGCTTCGAAGTAGAGAAACTGTTGACCGCTCCCGATTTCGATCTCCCCCACCTCGCCAGTGCGGACCAGGTGATCGCCGTCGCCCAGTTTCAACCTGTCTCCGGCGAGCATTCGGACAAAGCTGTCGCCGTGACCAAGTTCAACCGTTGCAACGCGTCCCGCGTGCACGACGTGGTCTCCATTTCCAAGCCTTATCGAACCAGCGCCGTTCACCTGGAGCATGGTATTCCCGTGCCCGGCTTCGACAGTTGTCGAACGATCCGTCGCGCGATTGCCCAATTCGATCCGATGATCGCCGTCGCCCAGCTTCAGAGCCAGCGCGGAGTCCTTGCTGTCGGCCGAAGAAAGCACGTCCGGTGACTGAGCAATGCGAACCGTCTGGTTGCCATCCTTCAAAGCGATATCTACGGCGAGCGCATTCTCGACCAGCACCGTATTGTCGCCATTTCCGGCACTGATCTTGGAGCTGGCGAACGCGTGCTCCCCGTGAAGCTGGATCAGGCTGTTGCCATCACCGAGATGGATTTCGGACTTGTTGCCGCTTTCCGAAGATGCACCGAGAATCGTGTGGTTGCCGTCGCCGGCGGAGACCTTCGATTTCGCGCCCGCGGCGCGGGAGTCGAACTGTATCCAACTGGACCCGGCGCCGACCGACATCTCGGTGACCTGTCCGGCATCGATCAGGTGGTTTCCCTCGCCAAGCTTGACGCTTTTTGCTCCGTTGATCTTGACTGCACTGTTCCCGTTGCCGGCGACAAGCGTGGTGTTGGTATCGCCAACCGTGGTTCCAAGCCCGATCGCGTGATTCCCGTCGCCGAGATGCACTGTCGCCGAGCCGGAAACCTCTTCTATGACCACAACCTGTTCGTCGATCCGGTCGGGGAACTTGTCGTCCTTGCCGCCCAGTTCGACGGAAACCGTTCTTGCTTGAGTGACGTGCACGACATGATCACCCCGGCCGGCCTGGACAGCCGCATTTTCGTAACCTCCTGTCAGCTGCACGAACGATCCTTCGCCGTCCTGCGTGCTGTCGCCCAACGTGATCGTGGTCTTGGCGCCGGAGGAAACCGCCGTGCCGAAAAGTTTGTGATTTCCGCTTCCGGCCGTGATGGACTGGTCCTTCACTTCGGACCCGCTGGAAAACACCATCTGGCTATCGCCGGAGCCGATGCTGATTTTCTTGATCAACCCGCTCTGGATCATGTGTGACCCGTCGCCAAGCTGGATCTTGTCCATCCCGCCCGTCAGAATGTTGAAATTTCCATCATGTCCGGTGATCTTCGAAGTGAGGTTGCCGAATTCGGAGCCCAGGATCACGGAACTCTCGCCGTCGCCCAGCTTGATTTCGCTTTTGTAGTCGCCGACCTGCTCGATCATCATGTGATGATCGCCGTTCTCGCCTTCGATCTTGATGTCGCCCCAGGCGCGTGGCCCCGTGAACCAGACGTCGGTTTGTCCGCTTCCGAACTTCAACTTCTTGATGACACCCAGCACTTCGATCTGCCCGAAAATGGAGTGATCGCCGTCGCCCAACTCGATTGACGTGGGCAAGGTCGAGACCCCGAACAGGCGGATCGCATAGTCGATATCCGCCACCCCCGTGAAGTCGCTGACGCCCGATTCAAACTGCACAAAATACTTCGTCATGATCCATCCTCTTCATTGGGTTGCACGCTTGCGTGCGGTCTTGCCCACCGTTTGTTCCCTGCCGGACCCATCGTGACTGGATTGCAGCCGGCACTGCGATCCCACGGGGTCACCTCGTCAGGCACGAATGGTGCCGCGCGTATTCGCGCGCACACCGTTGAATTGCGAATGTTTGTGGCTTCGGAAAAGCGAACCGGGTTTTCCAGGAAGGAAAACCGACATTCGGTCGGGTGGAAGGAGAATTCGCGATTCATGATGTCACAAAATCCCCATTTGGAAAAATGGGACGCAGTCGGAAAATGAATTTGATAATGGAATTGAACGATACACGTGTCGCGGACGTTGAACTCATTACCCGAACAACCGATTTTGCATTCCGCATTTGCATAAATGCAGTCCCCCAACGGCCAAGCTTATGAAGTCGTGCTGCAAATGCACGGACGCATAAACGAATCTGCACACCCGGTTAGCATGATTGCACTGCGGCCCCGCGGCGTCCACTGCTTTCCCAATGTGAGTGATCCGAGGGCGACGGCAAGGAAAGAATTTCCGCCCCAGGAAGGAACTCGATTTTGATGAAGTGCGAGATATCCATCTGAAATGAATAGGAAATGCGGATCCATGACTAATCTGTGCCAGTTGCGGAACAAGTCGGAGGGAAGCCCGAAGCCTGCGTGATTTCGTAGCTATTGGTACACCACCGCTATCCCGACGCGAGAGTCACGGCTCTGGAGGCGAGACTCTCCCTTTGCGCCGGTTTCCAGCGTTGCCCGGTCAGTTCAGATTTTCCGCAGGTGGCGACAACCATCGGTAGACATGCGCCTTTTTCCGCATCGCTGGTTTGGTCGTTGCCGAAGCGCCGGTCGACCGGCGGCGCTTGGAGAGGGCACAAGTGCCACCGGACGGGCGGAATTCGCGTGGATTCAACCATAGGTGGTGCGCGCGTACAAATCTGCAAAGCCGATGTGTTACCTTGCTGCTTTCGCGTTGCTCCGCGCTGAGCCTACACTGTGGTCGGTGGGTAGAATGGTGAGGTACTGGTAAATCCCCTGTTGCACTAACTAGCACACATTTCGTACGAGGAATTTCCGGCCTGTTTCCCGACGGGCCGGATTTTCTTCGAAATTCTCCCACTGGTCGCTTTGATCGGTTTCACAGGGCTGTCCGGCCGCATTCCGGGTAGCTCGTTAACTATGAAATGAGTTTCCGGTTGAAACACAGGACATGCCGCGGAAGATTTTCGGTTTTTTTGGAAAAACCTGTGCCACTCGGCTTCGAAAATTTCCGAACGACCCGCGTAGCAAGCGTTCGCGCGCTGCACGTTTCATGCTTGGCTGCCTTTTAAGGAGTTAGAAAATTGACTATCACCACCAGCACAGTGAACACCTCCGCCTCGGGCGCGGGCGCCGATGATGAAACCTGCATCAATGTCCTCGAGAACACGACCGGTCCGGTCGTGGACCTGGATTGCGGCGAGGGGGAGAACCCGGATTTCGGGCGCGACATCTGCGCGCTCCGGGACAAGGAGACGAACGGGTTCGGCGAGGATACCGAGAAGCCCACGTCCTACGTGCTGGGCCTCGGTGACCTGAGCACCGCGCTGGTGACCAGCGACGGCACCGGCAAGGTCAACGAGAAGGTCAAGGTGGGCGCGGTCGGCGGCACCGATGACGGCGACGGGGTGTATTTCATCCGGGTGTCGAAGGACAGCGATCCGTCGAAGACCGACGGGCTGTTCTTCAGCGGTAGCGTGGCGCAGGGCAACAGCTTCGTGGCGAGCGGCAGCTTCGGGTCGTCGACCTACATCCACATCTTCAGCGCGCAGGGCGGGTCGCTGCTGCAGACGATCAACTTCCACACCTCCTGCTCCTCGCCGCTGATCATCGGCGATCAGTACGGTTCGGTCACGCTGGAAGGCGCGAGCCTGGAGGGCAAGGACAGCGGCACCATCTACACGGTGGGCCAGACCGAGACCGACGGCGACGCCGGCGTCGTCTACGAGATCACGGGCGGCGACGACGCGGCGCTGTTCACGGTGGACGCCGACACCGGCGAGGTGTCGTTCCGCAACGCACCGGACTTCGAGAACCCGCAGGATGCGGGCGGCGACAACACCTACGACGTCGAGGTCACGGCCTTCTATGTCGATGCGAAAGGCAACAAGACCGGCGAGATCTGCGAGGTCAAGCCGCTCGAGATCTGCGTCGAGGATGACTGCATCAAGGTGCTGGAGAACACGACCGGTCCGGTCGTGGACCTGGATTGCGGCGAGGGGGAGAACCCGG
>CBDUPF010000037.1:0-18127 GCA_965369035.1 uncultured Aliishimia sp. | reverse complement strand
TCGCCCTTGACCGTGCCGATCACCATCTTGCCCATGCGGGGCGCGCCGGTCTCCGCCAGGAGCGGTTTCAGGATCGCCATGCCGCCCTTCATCGCGTTCGCGGCAAGCAGCACTTCGGGAACGAACAGGATACCGTCGCGGAAGTCCTTGCCGACGATGGTCATGCCGCCCACCAGGGCCTCGGTCAGGATCCTGTAGGGTTCCCAGCCGCGGTCGAGAAGGATGCGGACGGCTTCCTCGATCTCTTCCTTCAGTCCGTCATAGAGGTCGTCGAACATCTGTTGAACGAGTTCCTCGTCGTCGAGCTCGGAGAGGATGATTTCGTCGTCTTCGTCGGACATTGGCATGTTTCCTTGTTCATCCCCGACTCTTCTCGGGGTGCTGCCCAGCACGATACCGCTTTTGACAGATTGCCGCAGTCGGACTGCAATGTTTCCGACATCTGCAGCGGCGCAAACGACCAACCGCTTCTTGTGACGGGAGTCCCCGTGCGGAGAATGCGCCGGGGCAACGCCCGGCTGGCCGATTTCAACTGGCGGTCCGGGTGCGACGCAACACCATCAGGAAACCCAAACCGGCCACGAGGAAGCCGGCTGTCGCGGGCAAGGGGACCGGCGGCACGAATTGCTGGCGGACCGCGTCGGCGAAGGCCGTGTGCACGGCCTCGGTCGGATGCACGGTGTCGTAGAAGAAAAACGTGTTGGGATCGCCGCTTAGACAGGCAAACGCATCCGCGAGGCAGGCGTCGGTGGTGTTGGTGATCCCATATGCATCCGGGTTTTTCAGGATATTGTCGAAAATGGAGAAGGTGTCGACGTAAACGGTCTGTCCGGGCGCAAAGAAGGTGTCGAGCGCGGTTTGCAGGGCGGTGTTGAAGACCGGCGTGAAGGCGGTCGCAAGCGCGCTCTGACCGCTGGCCACGACCGACGGAAAGATGCCCAGATCGGGCATCCCGAAGACCGCCACCGTCGGAATGCCGTTGTTCAGCAAGGTACCGACACCCGCGACGATGGCCCCGATCACCTCGGTGCTGATGGCGTACGCTTCGGGTTCCGAATTCGCCTCTCCCAGGTCGTTGGCGCCGATCAGGACCATACCCAACGCATTGAGTCCGAGGTCGATGCCCGACGCGAGAAAGGAGTCGATCTGCTGACCCAGGTCCGGACTTATGTCGTCAGGCTCCGCCACGGCCTCCGCGCCACCGACGGCGAAGTTGGTGCGATTGGCGAAGGTGCCTCCGAGTTGAACGGCCCAGACATCGCCGTTGGTCAACTGCCCGTTGGGGTAGATATCGATCGGAACGCCGGCCCCGTTTGTCAACGCAAAGGCTGCGCCACCATCCGTGAAGCTGTCTCCGAAGTAGATGACCTGAGAGAATTCTCCCAGCGGTGCGGCAGTCGACAGGGCGGGGGCAAGAGCCAGAATCGCGGCAATCGCAGTTCGATGCATCTCTGAATTCCCTTCTGCAACTATGAGTGGACGGTATCAGACAGGGGGCATCCGTCAACGCCGCTTGCTCATGTTCCTGTAATGTTCTAATCATTCGGCGTGCATGACAGCTCCTTCTCCAAGCTCAGGGCGCGCGCGGCGCGCAGCAATGAGGCCGGCCGGTTCGAGGCGCATGCGCGCGAGGCGGTCGATGACGGGTGGGGTGGGGATGCCGACCACGACCCGCCAGTCGTGACGGATGTGCGCGAGGAAACCGCGCGCAGGATCATTACCTACAACACGTCGCCCGATCTGCCGTTCGACCGCTCGCTCAACCCCTATCGTGGGTGTGAACATGGCTGCATCTATTGTTTTGCGCGGCCCACGCATGCCTATCTCGGGCTGTCGCCGGGTCTCGATTTCGAAACCCGCCTGGTGGCGCGGCCCAACGCGGCAGAGCGTCTGCGCCGCGAGATTTCCGCGCGGGGCTACGAAGTCGCGACATTGGCGATGGGCACCAACACGGACCCATACCAGCCGATCGAGCGCGACCGCCGGATCACGCGCGGCTGCCTCCAGGTTCTGGCAGACGCACGTCATCCCGTCGGGGTCGTGACGAAGGGGACGCTTGTCGAGCGTGACATCGACATCCTGTCGGAGATGTCGCGTCAGGGGCTGGCGCGGGTCGGCATCTCCGTCACGACGCTCGACGCCGATCTCGCGCGGCGGATGGAGCCGCGCGCCCCGTCACCGACACGGCGGCTGCGGACTATCGAACGGCTGTCGGCGGCCGGGATCGATGTGCGGGTCATGGCGTCGCCCATGGTTCCGGCGCTCACCGATCACGAACTGGAATCCATCCTGAAGGCGGGGGCCGACATGGGAGCGACCTCGGCAAGCTGGATCATGCTGCGACTGCCGCGCGAGGTGTCCGTCCAGTGGCAGGAGTGGTTGGCGGAACACTTTCCGGACCGGGCTGCGCGGATCATGGCGCGCCTTCGCGAAATGCACGGCGGAAAGGACTATGATGCGCGCTGGGGGCACCGCATGCGCGGGGAAGGCGAGTATGCGGAGATGGTTCAGGCGCGGTTCAGGCTGGCGCTGAAGCGCGCGGGGCTCTCCGAAACCGCAACGCCGCTGCGGTGCGATCTCTTCCGGCCGCCTGCACGGGACGACCGGCAGCTGACGCTGTTGTGACGTTCAGGCGGAAGTCCGGCCGCGGCGACGGTTGCGCCGTCCTGCACGCTCTGCGCTTTCACGGCCCGCGTTTTCGCCGGTGCCGTCGTTGTCGGAACTGAAGGCACCCAGAGCGGCGACGATGTCGTCGAGGCTGGGCACCTCGCCGCGCGGGCGTGTGTCGAGCGCTTCGCGCATCTTCGCGAGATGCGCGGGGGTCGTGCCACAGCAGCCACCGACGATCCGTGCGCCGCTGTCCCGCGCCATCACCGCGTAATCGGCCATCAGGTCCGGCGTGCCGTCATAGTGGATGTGACCATCGACATATTTGGGTATGCCCGCGTTGCCTTTCGCGATGATCGGGCGCGTCGGGTTGGCGGCAACGAACCCTTGAACGGTGCGCAGCAGGTCGGATGCGCCGGTGCCGCAATTCGCGCCGAAGGCGATGGGCGGGTTCGGCAACTCTGCGATCAGGTTCACCATGTCCGTGCTCGTCACGCCCATCATCGTCCGCCCGGCAGTGTCGAAGCTCATCGTGCCGCACCAGGCCATGTCCGCCAGCGCGAAGGCTTCGGCAGCAGCGCGGTATTCCTCCGGAGCGGAAATCGTCTCCAGCCAGGCCACGTCCGCGCCGCCTTCCTTCAGACCGTCCGCGGTTTCGTGGAACATCTCCACCGCCACGGCATGCGACAAGGCACCCACCGGTTCCATGATCTCGCCCGTCGGTCCGACGGACCCCGCGACAACGATCCTGCGATCGCTCCGGTCGGCCAGGTCGCGAGCGATCTCCGCGGCGATGCGCGAAAGGCGGTGAGCCTGGTTGCCGGCGTCGTGCAGCTTGAGACGCGAGGCATTGGCCCCGAAGGAGTTGGTCAGGAAAATGTCGGATCCCGCGTCGATGGCCCCCTGGTAGAGCGCGCGTATCTTCTCCGGATGCGTGTCGTTCCAGAATTCCGGCGCCTCGCCCGACATGAGCCCCGCGTTGAAGAGATTGGTTCCCGTTGCGCCGTCGGCCAGCAACACTTCCTTTTCGACAAGCAGACGGGTGAGCAGATTGGTCATGTCAACTCCAGCGAAACGCGACATGCACGCCTGTCACGCGGCGACTTTGGAGGCAACCTCATTAATTTCATCTTCTTTATGAGCGCCGCTCAGCAGCCCGAGATCCCGTGTCGGGGAGCGGTCGGGCAGGCGGACCGGCAGGAACACCTCGCGCGCGACATCCAGCGCCGCGATCACAAGGGCCAGCGGCGACGGTGCGGCAAGGTAGAGAGGCTGCCAGCGTGGTGCGAAGCTCGACTTGAACTGGCGCAATCCCGCACTGCGCGACAGGCCGGCGACGCGGAAGGCGAACATCCGCCAGAGCGCGCTTTTCGGATCGGGACAGGCTGGGACCGCGGCGAGACTGAATTGCGCGACGCCCGCCTTGGCCGCCGCCTCGATGCCCGCATGCACCAACGCATGCATGGTCCCGTCGGGAACGGACGGGACATGCCGCATCAGGTCCAATGCCCATTCCCGTGCGCCCTGCTGGAGCGTCACGAAAGCGATGAGCTGCCCGTCCTGTTCCGCCACCAACACGCGCTGACCGGTGAGGTATCCGGGACAGAATCGCCCCATGCTGCCACCGCGCGCGGCGCCCTGGTGCGCCTGCCAGCCGGCGTCGATCTCTGCCATGGCGGGCAGGTCGCGGTTGCCCATGGGGCGGATTCGGACCCCGGCCTTGGCGGCCTTGCGCAGTTTTCGACGCAGACCGGAGCGTTCCGGCGTCTGCAGTGTGAACCGGTGCAGGTCGATCACCGCGTCGTCGGCCCCGTGAACACAGGTCCAGCCGGCCTTTCGCGCGGCGAGCGCAGTGCGGGCATGCGCCTTGTAGATCAGGGCAAAGCGATTGCGATCGCGCGCCCGGTCGGCGAGACACGGGAAAAACCCCGGCTGCGGCGTGTCGAACGGGTCGTACATCGCGACAAACGCCTGACCCGTGGGCCAGACCGCCGCATAGGTCGCTCCGATGCGTTCGACCGCGCCGCCGTTCTGGCGGATCACCGACGATTCCGCTCGCGGTGCATGATGCAGGCAAGGCGGTTCCGGGTCGCGCCAGACATCCTCTCGGACGGGGCGGGCCAGCAGCATGACAACCGCCGCGCAAGCCGGCAGCGCGAAATAGACCAGCCGGAAGGCGACAACGGCCGCCATGAGTGCGGATGTGTCTGTTTCAGCGGGAAGGCCGTGGGCGCATAGTGCGAGCAGAACCAGCTCGAACGGGCCTGCACCCGAGGGTGTCCCCGAGAACAGGCCGGCGCAGATGGCGAGACAGAAAACAGGGAAAAAGGACAGGAAGTCCGGACGCGCCGCCTCCGGGATCAGAAGCCACAACACCATGCAGGCTGCCACCATGTCGAGCGCGGCCCAACCGGTGGACGCCGACACGGCGCGCAGGCCCGGGAACTCGACTGCGTGTCCGCGCAGTGTCACGCGCGGGTAGCGGATGGCGAGGACAAGCAGACACAACAGTCACAGGAGAACACATGAGGAAAACGGCAGAAGGTATTGTGGGGATGGCAGAAAGATACAGGCGAGGGCGGTGAGTGCGGTCATCGAGGCAAGGAAGTTCAGCGATACGAACCCGGTGACCAGCGCAGCGACACCCGGCCCGAATCCCCGCAACATACGCCAGCGCGCCAGTGTCGCGGTCACCAGCCCGAAGCCCACGGTTTGCGACAGCGCGATCGCAGTCATTCCGCTGATCCGCGCCTGTTCCGCGGGCAGTCCGGTATCGAGCTGCCGATGCGCGATGACATCGTACTGCCCGATGGCGAGGAAACTGACGAGGGTAAAGACACCGGCCAGAATCCAGTCCGTGCCGGCGATCGACTGCCAGGACAGCCACAATTGCGCAGCATCGAGCCCTTTGACCATCGGCCACAGAAAAACGAGGCACACGCCAAGAACCGCAGCGGGCATCGCCTGGCGCAGGATGCGCGAACTGGTCTGAACAACCGAAACCATGACTGAATGCCGCCCCCACTATCGAGTGGGGCGACATTAGTCCGCGGGTGTTGACCGACTGTTTAGTCTTCCGGCGGAAATCCGTCCGGGGAGGAGAACCGGCCGGTTTAGTTCAGCAAATTTGATTAGGATTCACTCAACTTCCTGCATGATCTGCGCCTTGGCGACGATCAGCAGTTCCTTCATCTTGCCGCGGATCGTGGCTTCGTCGGCCTTGTCGCCGAGATCGCCGGAAACCTTGCGGTAGACGTCCTCGTGCCCGGCTTCCTCGAAATCCGACTTCACGACTTCGCGGGCATAGGCGTCCGCATCTTCGCCGGACTTGCCCAGCAGTTCCGCCGCCCAGAGCCCAAGGAGCTTGTTGCGCCGGGCATCGGCCCGGAACTGCATCTCTGCGTCGTGGGCGAACTTGTTCTCGAATGCGTGTTCGCGATCGTCAAAGGTAGTCATCGGACCCCGCCTGTCTGTTGTAACGTTCATGTTCAGATATGCGTTGCATCGCGCGCGCGCGCAAGAGGCGCATGATACATGATGCCCGGCCGGACGCACGCGGCGGTCCTGCCTTGCGAGGTTGGGGGCCTTGGCGTATGAGAGCGCCAACCGGGATATCTCATGTATCCCGGGCCGAATTGAAAGGACGCCAATGGCCAGGCGCAAGAAAATCTACGAAGGCAAGGCGAAGATTCTGTACGAAGGTCCCGAACCCGGGACGATCGTGCAGTATTTCAAGGACGACGCAACCGCCTTCAATGCTAAGAAGAAGGATGTGGTCGAAGGCAAGGGTGTGCTGAACAACCGGCTTTCGGAGTTTTTCATGTCCGGGCTGAACCAGATCGGCGTGCCGACGCATTTCATCCGCCGGTTGAACATGCGGGAGCAACTGGTGCGCTCCTGCGAGATCATTCCCCTCGAAGTCATCGTGCGTAACTTTGCCGCGGGCTCGCTGTCCACGCGGCTGGGAATCGAGGAAGGCACGCAGTTGCCCCGCCCGATCGTGGAATACTGCTACAAGAACGACGAACTGGGCGACCCGCTGGTCACCGAGGAGCATATCGCCGCCTTCGGCTGGGCCAGCCAACAGGACATGGACGACATTCTGAGCCTCGCGCTGCGGGTGAACGATTTTCTCAGCGGTGTGATGCTGGCGGTCGGCATCCGGCTGGTCGATTTCAAGATCGAGATCGGGCGGGTCTATGACAACGACTTCATGCGGCTGATCGTGGCGGACGAGATCTCGCCGGATTCGTGCCGGCTCTGGGATATCGAAACCGGACGCAAGCTCGACAAGGACGTGTTCCGGCGCGATCTGGGCTCGCTGACCGACGCCTATACGGAGGTCGCGCGCCGGCTTGGGGTCATGCCCAAGAACGCGAGCCAGTTCGGCAAGCCGACGCTGATCAATTGACCGTGGGCGGGCAGGCTCGCGGGTAAGGATTTCGGGCAGACAATCGAGGGGATCGGGACGCATGAAGGCGCGCGTACATGTGATGTTGAAATCCGGGGTGCTTGACCCGCAGGGCGAGGCGGTGCTGCACGCGCTGGACGCGCTCGGCTTCGACTGTGTCCACGGGGTGCGGCAGGGCAAGGTGATCGAACTCGATCTTGCCGACGGCACGACCGAGGATACGGTGAAGGACATGTGCGAGAAACTCCTCGCGAATACCGTGATCGAAAGCTACCGGGTCGAGACTCTCTGATGCGGGCCGCGCGGATCACCGCGTGGCGGGAACCTCTGGAAATCTGCGACCTGCCGGACCCTGACCCCATCGATGGCGGCGTGGTGATCGAGGTGCTGGCCTGTGGCGTCTGCCGCTCCGACTGGCATGCCTGGACGGGGGCCGACCCCGACGTGCGCCTGCCGCATGTTCCCGGCCATGAATTCTGTGGCGAGGTGGTCGCCGTGGGCGCAGGCATCACGCGCTGGAAACCGGGCGACCGGGTGATCGCGCCCTTCATCCTCGGATGCGGTCGGTGCCACGATTGTGCGGCCGGCAACCAGACGATCTGCGCGGACCAGGCGGTGCCCGGTTTCACGATCCCCGGCGCCTTCGCCGAACGGATCGCTGTGCCTTTCGCCGACACCAACCTCGCGGCCTTGCCCGACACTCTGGACCCGGCGCTTGCGGCCGCGTTGGGGTGCCGGGTGACGACGGCCTGGCAGGCTCTGGTCGGGCGGGCAAGATTACAGCCGGGCGAGTGGATGGCCGTGTTCGGCTGCGGCGGCGTGGGCCTTGCGGCTTTGTTGCTGGGCCGAGCGATGGGTGCACGTGTGGTGGTCGTGGATGTCGTCGAGGAGAAGCTGGCCCATGCCGGGAACCTGGGGGCTGAGGCGGTCGTGAATGCGGCGCAAACCGACGCGGTCGAGGCGGTCCGGGACATCACCGGCGGCGGTGCCCATGTCGCGATCGAGGCGTTGGGCATTGCCGAAACGACCGTGAGTGCGATGAAATCGCTGCGCAAACTCGGCCGGATGGTCCAGATCGGCATGCCGGCGGGCCAGCATACACAGATGACACTGCCTATGGATGTGCTCTATTCCGGGCAATTGACGGTTCAGGGCACCCGCGGCATGCCCAGTTGGCGCTACCCGGACCTTCTGAGCCTGATCGCGGGCGGGGCGGTCGATCTGTCGCCGATGGTGACGCGGCGCGTGGGGTTGTCGGCGCTGACGCACGAGTTGCAGGCGTTCGACGGACCGGCGGCACCGGGCGTGGCAGTCGTGACGGATATGGCGGCATGAGGAGACGAAGATGAAGGCTGCAGTTCTGGTTTTCCCCGGGTCGAATTGCGACCGCGATCTGGCCGAGGCGTTCCGCGCCGCGGGGGCCGAAGTCGAGATGGTCTGGCACAAGGATACCGACCTGCCGGCCGACGTCGATGTCGTGGGGGTTCCGGGCGGGTTTTCCTACGGCGATTACCTGCGTTGCGGAGCGATCGCGGCCAATTCGCCGATCTGCCGGTCGTTGAAGACGTATGCGGATCGCGGCGGCCATGTGCTCGGCATCTGCAACGGTTTCCAGATCCTGACGGAAACCGGCCTGCTGCCCGGCGCGCTTCTGCGCAACGCGGGGCTGAAGTACATCTGCAAGCACGTGCACCTGCGCGTCGAGACCTCGAACAGTGCCTTCACGTCCGGCTACAACGCAGGCGACGTGCTGTCGATTCCGATCGCGCACCACGAAGGCAACTATCACGCCGATGACGAGACCGTTGCGCGCCTCCGGGAGGAGGATCGAATCGCCTTTACCTACACCGACAATCCGAACGGCGCGAAAGCGGACATCGCCGGCATTCTGAGCGAGAACCGCCGGGTGCTGGGCATGATGCCGCATCCGGAACGGGCGGCGGATATCGGCCACGGCGGCACCGACGGCGCGGCGCTCTTTCGCGCATTGGTCGGCGCACTGATGCCGGCATGACTTGAGCGAAACCGGGGACCGGCGTAGCTTGTTGTCATGAAACGGACTTCCGAACCGGGCTCCAGTTGGGTCACCTCCTGGCGGGTGCGTCTGGCCCTGGCGCTGTTCCTCGCGCTGGGGGCGCTCACGGTATGGGTGACGAACCGCCTTCTGTCCGACCGGTTCACGGCGGCCACCCGTAACGAGGCCGAACTACAGCTCGCGCTCAACAGCGGCAATCTGATGGCCGAGTTGCGCCAGAACCGGATCGTACCGCAGCTTCTGGCGCGGGACCCGACACTGATCGGCGCGCTGAATTCGGCCGATTACACGCAATCGACGCAGCGGCTCATTTCCTTCGTCGAAGAGATCGGCGCCGCCTCGCTGATGCTGCTCGACACCGGCGGTCGCACCGTGGCGGCGACCGACCGGAACCGTCTGGGGACGCAGCATCGCTCGCAACCCTATTTCGTGGATGCGATCCGGTCGGCCACCACCGTGTTCACCGCCCAGCCTCGCGAGGCCGGCGGGTACGCCTTCATCTATTCCCGGCGCGTGACCTCGGGCGGCGACGTGATCGGCGTCATCATGGCGGAAGTCGACCTCCAGAAATTCGAACGCGCCTGGGCCGGCATCTCCGAGGCGATCATGGTGACCGACAGCCAGGGTACGGTCATCCTGGCGACGGAGCCGCGATGGCGCGGCAAGACCGAGGCCGAGGCGTTGCGGGACAACACGCCGCAGAACGCCGTCACGCGGGCAATCCGCGCCACCGCTGACTGGACCGCGCTTCCGGCGGATGCCTACGTTCAGGGCGAGGCGGTCATGCGGCTCGAGACGCGCATTCCGTTTCGCGGCTGGCGCATGATGTCCTTCACGACCTACGAGTCGATCCGCGAGCGGGTGAATGCGGTGCTTGCCCTGGAAATCATGGGGTTCGCGATCCTGCTCGCTCTGGCCTTTTACGCGATGTCGCGTCGGTCCGCGCTGCGTATGGCGCTGTTCCAACGGGAGTCGGCGGAGCTGCGTCAGCTGAATGCGCAGTTGCAGCAGGAAATCGCCGAGCGCAAGCGCGTGCAGGAAAACCTCGCCGTGGCCGAACAGACGCTGGAACAGTCCAGCAAGCTGGCCGCGCTGGGCGAGATGTCGGCCGCCGTCAGCCACGAGTTGAACCAGCCGCTTGCCGCGATGAAGACCTACCTGGCGGGTGCGCGGCTGCTCTTGCGTCGCAACCGCCCCGAAGAGGCGCTGTCGGCCTTCGGTCGCATCGACGATCTGCTGGAGCGCATGGGGGCGATCACCCGACAGCTGAAATCCTATGCTCGAAAAGGGCAGGAGGAATTCAGTGCCGTCAACATGCAGGACGCACTGGCCTCCAGCCTCAGCATGATGGAGCCACAGTTGCGCCAGCGGCAAGTCCAGATCACGCGCAACCTGCCCAAGCAGCCTGTCGAAGTGCTTGGCGACCGGCTGCGTATCGAACAGGTGATAATCAACCTCTTGCGCAATGCGATCGATGCGACCAAGTCGGAACGCGAACCGCGGATCGACATCATCCTGGCCGCGGGAGAGACTGCCACGCTGACCATTCGCGACAACGGACCCGGAATCGAGAACAAGGACGCGTTGTTCGAACCGTTCTACACGACCAAGCAGCCCGGCGACGGTGTCGGGCTGGGCCTTGCGATATCCTCGGGCATCGTGACCGAACTCGGTGGTCGCCTGATGGCCCGCAACGGGCAGAACGGCGGGGCGGTATTTGAAATGCAACTGCCGCGACTGGATAGTACATCTGATCGCGACGGCATTGCTGCAGCGGAGTAAGACAATGGCACACGCCATGAAGATCGCGATCATCGACGACGAAACCGACATGCGGCAGTCGATCAGCCAGTGGCTGGCGCTGTCCGGATATGACACCGAAACCTTTGCCAGCGCCGAAGAGGCGTTGAAGGTGCTGGGGCCCGAGTATCCCGGCATCGTGATTTCGGACATCAAGATGCCCGGCATGGACGGCATGCAGTTCCTCAAGAAGCTGATGGGCAGCGACAGTGCGTTGCCGGTCATCATGATCACCGGGCACGGCGATGTGCCGATGGCAGTGGAGGCGATGCGGGTCGGAGCATTCGATTTCCTTGAAAAGCCGTTCAATCCCGACCGGATGTCCGAACTGGCCAAGCGCGCCACCAATGCCCGGCGGCTGACCATGGACAACCGCGCCCTGCGCAAGGAATTGTCCGACGGCAGCCAGCTGATGAAGAAGCTGATCGGCCAATCGCCGGTAATGGAGCGGCTGCGCGAGGATATCCTCGACCTCGGCCAGGCCGATGGCCACGTGCTGATCGAGGGGGAGACTGGCACCGGCAAGACCATGGTCGCGCATGCCCTGCATGCCGTGGGATCGCGTGCGGGCAAGAAATTCGTGCTGATCTCCTGCTCCGCCATGGAGGAGGCCGCGCTGGCGCAACGCTTGTTCGGGCCGCTGCAACCGGAGGATTCGACGCTACCGGCCATCGAGGAGGCGCGCGGGGGAACCCTCGTGCTCGAGGACATCGAGGCGCTCAGCGAGAACCTGCAGGCAAAACTGCTGAGCGTGATCAATGACCAGGGAACGCCGGCGGAAACCCGCATCGTGGCAATCTGCAACCTTCAGGACGAAGGTCGCACCTGCGAGGACACGCTTCGGCCGGACCTGTTCTACCGACTGGCCGCGCTGCGGATCACCGTGCCGCCCCTGCGACAGCGTGGTGAGGATATCCTGACACTTTTCACCCGGCTATCCGACCAGTTCGCCGAGGAATACGGCTGCGAGGCGCCGAAGGTGTCGGCACAGGAAGCGGCGCAGCTGCTGCAGGCTCCGTGGCCGGGCAACGTCCGCCAGCTGATCAACGTGGCCGAACGCGCCGTGCTGCAGGAACGCCGCGGGTCGGGTACGATCGCCTCGCTCCTGATGTCGGATCACGAAGACATGCAGCCGGTGATGACCACCGAAGGCAAGCCGCTCAAGGAATATGTGGAGGCCTTCGAACGGATGCTGATCGACAACACGATGCGCCGCCACAAGGGCTCCATCGCGTCGGTCATGGACGAACTTTGCCTGCCACGCCGGACTCTGAACGAGAAGATGGCCAAGTACGGGCTCCAGCGTTCGGATTACTTGTGACGCGTTGCCGCCTGCGCGGACGTCCGTATGTTTCCCGGAGTACAGATTTTTTCCGCACAACCTTGGGTTTGGGGGCGCGTCCGGCGGCGTGGCGGGCATTTCCCCATTGTGTTTGGTCCGATAAACACCTTATCTAGGTGGAATGGGGAGATGCGACCCGCATCTTTCCATGAGAGTTTCGCTGTTTCTGGCTGGCGCGG
The DNA here is from genome assembly GCA_965369035.1 of uncultured Aliishimia sp. Taxonomy (GTDB): domain Bacteria; phylum Pseudomonadota; class Alphaproteobacteria; order Rhodobacterales; family Rhodobacteraceae; genus Aliishimia. Next base: position 5,753 of record CBDUPF010000037.1, on the reverse strand, counting down.
TTCGACCGTCGCACGGACAGACAGGCCGATAGGACCCGAGGGAGATCCCGGGTTACGAGATGCCGGCGAGCCCCGAGGGGTAACGCGGCAAATAATGGGGGCGCCGACTGAATGGTTGCGCCTCGGAGAAGAACCGCGATGACGCGCGCGAGGATATCACTGATCCATGCAGAAGGCCGGTCAGGTCCTGTCTGCCGCACGTCAAAACTCGCACAGACAAGACACGTTCCCCGATCTGCCGCGCCCCCGGGCGAGGCGGGTCCGGGCGCGCGCAACGGATTTACATGGCAAAGAAAATGCTCATTGACGCCACCCACGCGGAAGAGACCCGCGTCGTGGTGGTCGACGGAAACAAGGTCGAGGAGTTCGACTTTGAATCGGAAAACAAGCGCCAGCTAGCAGGCAACATCTACCTCGCGAAAGTAACGCGGGTCGAGCCGTCGCTGCAGGCGGCCTTCGTGGATTACGGCGGCAACCGCCACGGCTTCCTCGCCTTCTCGGAAATTCATCCCGACTACTACCAGATCCCGGTGGCCGACCGTCAGGCGCTGATGGAAGAGGAACGGGCCTATGCCGAGGCGATGCGGCGCCGCGACGAGGAGGAGGATTCGAAATCCTCCCGCCGCAAGTCGCGAAGCAGTTCCAAGGCCGCGGAGGCCGATGACGGCGACGCGGTAACGTCTTCGGAGGTGGTGTCCGACCGGATCGAGGGGATGGAAACCATCGACCTCGACGCCGAGGACAAGGAGACGCCCGAGGGGTCCTCTCCGATGGAGACCGTTCGGGAAACACCGGTGGAAACGCCCCCCGCGGAGGGCGACGAGGCGACCAGCGGGGACGACACACCTTCCGACGAAGCGCTCGCCGAAAACGACGCCGCGAACGAAGACACCGAAGACGAAAGCACCGAAGACGATAGCACGGCTGACACCGAGGAGATGAGGGAGGCCGCGCCCAAGCGCCGCCGGACCCGGTCCAGATCCTCGAAGAAAGCGGCCGACGAAACCGAGGAAGCAGGCGACGGCGCTCCCGGCAAGGATGCAAGTTCCAAGGACGACACGATCGAGTCCGTTGCCGAAGAAGACGACAGCGAGGACATCCGGCCGCAGCGCAAACCACGCCAGCGCCGATACAAGATCCAGGAAGTCGTCAAGGTCCGCCAGATCCTGCTGGTGCAAGTGGTCAAGGAGGAACGCGGAAACAAGGGCGCGGCGCTGACCACCTACCTCTCGCTCGCAGGCCGCTACTGCGTCCTGATGCCGAATACGGCCCGGGGCGGTGGGATTTCGCGCAAGATCACCAACGCGGTCGACCGCAAGAAACTCAAGGAGATCGCGAACGAGATCAAGGTGCCGACCGGCGCCGGGCTGATCGTGCGCACCGCCGGAGCGAAGCGTACGAAGGCCGAGATCAAGCGCGACTATGAATACCTGCAGCGTCTCTGGGAACAGATCCGCGAATTGACGCTGAAATCCATCGCGCCGGCCAAGATCTACGAGGAAGGCGATCTCATCAAGCGCTCGATCCGTGATCTCTACAACCGCGAGATCGACGAAGTCTTTGTGGAGGGCGAGCGCGGCTACCGCATCGCCAAGGAATTCATGAAGATGATCATGCCGTCTCACGCCAAGAATGTGAAACGGTACGAGGATTCGCTGCCGCTCTTTGCGCGCTACCAGGTGGAAAGCTATCTCGCGGGGATGTTCAACCCGACGGTGCAGCTGAAATCCGGCGGCTATATCGTGATCGGCGTCACCGAGGCGTTGGTGGCCATCGATGTCAACTCCGGCCGCGCGACCAAGGAAGGCTCGATCGAGGAGACGGCGCTCAAGACCAATCTCGAGGCCGCCGACGAGGTGGCGCGCCAGTTGAGGCTGCGCGACCTGGCCGGGCTGATCGTGATCGACTTCATCGACATGGACGAGCGCAAGAACAACGCGGCAGTCGAAAAACGCCTCAAGGATCGTCTGAAAACCGACCGTGCCCGAATCCAGGTGGGCCGGATCTCGGGTTTCGGCCTGATGGAGATGTCGCGGCAGAGGTTGCGCCCCGGCATGCTGGAAGCGTCGACGCAGCCGTGCCCGGCCTGCCACGGCACCGGTCTGATCCGGTCCGACGACAGCATGGCGCTGTCGATCCTGCGCCAGATCGAGGAAGAGGGCACCCGTGGCCGTTCGCGCGAGGTTCTGGTCGTTTGTCCCGTGGGCATCGCCAACTTCCTGATGAACTCCAAACGCGAGCATATCGCGCAGATCGAGGCGCGCTACGGGATGGCTGTGCGCGTCGAAGGCGATCCGTCGCTGGTCTCTCCGGATTTCACTCTCGAAAAGTTCAAGACCGCGACGCGCAGCGTGGCCGTTGTCGAGACTCCGGTCGTATCGGCCAACGCGTCGATGATGGACGATATCGACGACGTCGAGGACGAGGACACGCAGGAGATCGAGGAGGCGCCAGAGGCTTCGGAGACGTCGGAAGAGGAAACCAAGCCGAAACGTCGACGCCGCCGGCGCCGGCGCCGCAAGTCGTCCGGTTCGGATGACACGGATGCAGCGACGACGGACGAGTCGAACGGCAAGCCCAAGGAAGAGGGCCGCGACACCTCTTCCCCGGCGGAGGGTGAGGCCAAACCCGACGACGCTGCGACCGCCGATGACTCAGCAGAGGATGGTGCGCCGGACGCGGAGGACAGCCCGAAGCGCAAACCGTCGCGTCGCCGCAGATCCTCCTCGAAGAAGTCGGCCGCAACGGATACGGCACCGGAAGAGGCCAGCGAACCGGCAGCCGCGGAGCAAGGCACGGAAGAACCGGCGGTTGAAGCTGCACCGGAACCGGTCGCGGAACAGGAAGATACCACCGAAGCGACAGCGGAGATGGCCGAAAGCGTGCCCGAGGTGCAACCGCACGAGGAGCAAGCCGATACCGCTGTGGATGATGCGGAACCTGCCAGTGCAAGCGTGGCCTCCGATGGCGAGGAGACGGTCGAAGAAGCGCCGGAACCCAAATCGCGGACCCGCGCGAAACGGCAGGAAGACGATTCTGCAACCGACGAAGCGGAGCCTGTAGCCCAGGAAACGGAACCGGAGCCTGAAGCGGAGCCTGAACCGGAACCGGAACCGGAACCGGTTGCGGCGAACGGCGACGACGCGCCGGCAGAGGACAGCCCGTCCAAACCCAAGCGCCGGGGCTGGTGGTCGCTCGGCTCCTGACAGAACATGCATGTGGGTGCCGGTCCAAGGATCGGCACCCCGCCGCTGTCCACGAGGACCGAGAGCGCGGGTCGCAGGTTTACCCCTTGCGGATCACCCAGCGGCTGACGCCTTCGCCCGTGTCCGACTCCAGCAGATCGTGTCCGGCTTCAGCGCAGAAATGCGGAATGTCGATCAGTGCTGCGGGATCGTCGGTCAGCACGATCAACCGGTCGCCGGGCCCCAGCGCCTTCAGGCGCTTGCGCGCCTTGAGGACGGGGAGGGGGCAGAGGAGCCCCGTGGCATCGAGTTCCATATCCGACATGACCGCCAGATAGGCGCGATGTTTCAAACTGTCCACAAGGTTGTGACCCCGCGGGTCGTGACGCGCCGTCGGGCATGGCTTAAGTCTGCCCCATGTTCGGGATCGACATCATCGACGCAGGGCTGATGCCCGGCATGTTCGTGGCACTTCTGGCCGGTGTGATCAGCTTTCTCAGCCCCTGTGTCCTGCCCATCGTGCCGCCCTACCTGGCCTACATGTCGGGCGTGAACGTGGGCGAGATGTCGTCGGACCGCGCAAAACGTCGCAAGACGATCCAGACCGCATTGTTCTTCGTGCTGGGGCTCAGCACGGTCTTTCTGGTCCTGGGGTTCACGGCCTCCGCCTTCGGGGCGTTCTTTCTTCGCAATCAGGAGCTTTTTGCCCAGATCGCGGGTGTCGTCGTCATCGTCTTTGGCCTGCACTTCCTGTCGGTTTTCCGGATCCCCTTCCTTGATCAGGAGGCGCGCCTCGACGCGGGCGACAGGGGCGGGACCTCCTTTGGTGCCTACGTTCTGGGTCTTGCCTTTGCCTTCGGCTGGACGCCCTGCATCGGGCCGCAACTGGGTGCGATCCTGACATTGGCGGCGTCAGAGGCCTCCGTGTCTCGCGGAACGCTGCTTCTGGGGATCTACGCCGCGGGGCTCGGCATTCCGTTCCTGCTCGCGGCGATGTTCATGTCGCGGGCGATGGGCCTGATGAACCGGATGAAGCGGCACATGGGCCTGATCGAGAAATCCATGGGCGTGCTCCTGGTGCTCGTGGGGCTTGCGCTGGTCACCGGTGCCTTCACCAGTTTCAGCTGGTGGTTGCTGGAACGGTTCCCCGCGCTTGCCACCTTCGGTTGACACCGCGCCTCACGTGGGGCGACAAACGCGGCCACCCTCGATCCCCTTAGGCAAGTCAGGGACATGAGCAGTTCACCCGATCCCACGGTTTCCAGGCGCCGCGTCTTCTACATTCCCGGCTATGACCCGATCCATCCCCGGCGGTATCGCGAACTTTACCGGTCGGAAGGGGCGGAGCAGGCCGCGATCAGCGGCTACGCCTTGTCGCTTTCTCCGAAATCGGGGCCGGGGGACTATGGCTGGCATGTCACGGCGGAGATCGACGGGCACGATACACAGACGGACATGGACGTGCTGGTCTGGTCCGACCTGGTGCGCGGCAGCATGGCCGCGTCGATCCCGGCGACTTATGCACAGCTCTGTCGTACGGCGTGGACATACATCGCCACGGGGGCGCTCTGGCGGCTCATGCGGCTGCGCAAGGGGCCTGTGATCGCCGCGCTCTATCCGGTGGGGATGCTGTTGCTCCAGGCGGTTGCGGCGATACTGCTTGGGTGGGGCGTCTACGGTCTGGTCGTCTGGGTATTCGGCTTCGTACGAGCGGACAGCTTCGCCGGCCTGCCGGTGCTGCACCGGATTGCTGGCATCGGCGCAGGAATCGTGGTGGCTGCGCGGCTGTTGCAATGGTTCAAGGCACGGGACAATCGGTTTTTCGCCTACTACCTGATGCACGATTACGCCTATTCCGCGCGGCTGCGTGGCGCCAACCCGCCAGAGTTGGAAACGCGCATGGCGGCGTTCGGGGACCGCATCGCGGCGAGCCTGGCGGAAGGTTACGACGAGGTGCTGGTGGTCGGCCACTCCTCCGGCGCGCATCTGGGCGTGTCGATCCTCGCCGACCTGATCCGCGCGGGCAGGGTGCCTGCGGACGGGCCGGCGCTCGCTTTTCTGACATTGGGCCAGGTGGTGCCGATGGTCTCTTTCTTGCCCGACGCGACACGGCTGCGTGGTGATCTGCGATTTCTTTCCACACGCGACGACCTGACCTGGGTGGACGTGTCCGCACCGGGGGACGGATGCGCCTTCGCACTCTGCGACCCGGTCGCGGTCTCCGGCGTGGCACCGCCGGGCAAACGCTGGCCGCTGGTCTTCTCCGCGGCCTTCACCCAGACGCTCAGTGCCGAGAAATGGCGCAGCCTCAAACGGCGATACTTCCGCCTGCACTTCCAGTATCTCTGCGCCTTCGACCGGCCAAAGGACTACGATTATTTCCGGATCACGGCGGGGCCGCTGACCCTCGCTGCGCGCTACAAGGGCCGCCCGTCCTCGCTCAGCCGGATCGACAGAGCGGTCAGCAAATACACCTCCGTCGCCGCATGACGGGTGTTCTGCCGCCGAAACCGCCCAGCCGTGCAGATCGCGTGTCGCTCTGGCGCTATGTGCTGCTCTTTCGCCAAG
>CBDUPF010000036.1:0-18241 GCA_965369035.1 uncultured Aliishimia sp. | reverse complement strand
GTCGGGTGCATCCTTGGCGCGCAGTTTCGGGGCGTTTTGCGTCAGATCGTCGGGCATGGGCGTCACTCCTTCGGGGCCGTTTTCCGGGCGGACTATTGCACGAATCCGGCGCGAAGGCTAACAAGGCTTTGTCGTCAAAACATGAGGAAAACTCATAAGTGTTCTCCCGCAGGTTCCTGCCGTCCACTGCCGCGCTCACCGCTTTCGAAGCCGCCGCACGGCTGGGTAGTGCCACGCGGGCCGCGGCGGAACTGTCGCTGACCCAAGGGGCGGTGTCGCGCCAGATCCGGGCACTGGAGGACCAGGTTGGCGTCGCGCTCATGCACCGGGAGGGGCGCGGCCTTGTCCTGACGCCTGCGGGCGCGCGATACGCGGCGGAGGTGCGCGGCGTTCTCTCACAGCTTGGCCAGGCGACGCTGGCGCTGCGTACGAACCCCGATGGCGGAACGCTCAACCTCTCGATCCTGCCCGCCTTCGGCATGCACTGGCTCGCCCCGCGCCTGCCTGCCTTCGGCCGCGCCCATCCGCAGGTGACGGTGGCGCTCTCGACCCGCATGGCGCCCTTCGACTTCGCGCAGGAACGCTTCGACGCCGCGATTCATTTCGGCCGCGAGGACTGGCCCGGCGCACATCACATGTATCTTGCGGCCGAGTCGGTGCTGGCGGTCTGCGCGCCCGGGCTGCTGGACGAAGGCCCGATCGACCGGCAGACGCTGTTGCACCTGGAGACCCGTCCGCGTGGCTGGGCCCGCTGGTTCGCCGCGCAAGGCATGGAGCCGCCGACGGAGCCGGGAATGACCTTCGACCAGTTCTCCACAATGGCGCAGGCGGCGGTCCACGGGCTCGGCGTGGCGCTTCTGCCCGACTTCGTGGCCGAGCCTTACCTGCGCGCCGGCACTCTGGAACTGGCGGCACCGGACCGACAGGAGTCGATCGGCAGCTATTACCTGGTCTGGCCGGCCGCTCGCCCGGATTCGGCCGCGCTGCGACTGTTCCGCTCCTGGCTGGCGGCCGAAGGCCCCCGCTCGGAGCCGGGCTGAGCGCAGCCGATCGGAAACGGAGTGTTTCGCATTCCCGCCTCTTTCGGCCAATTTCCGGCCCCGAACGGCCGCGTTTCGGCCATATTCCCGGCTTAGGACCGATTACGAGTTACTGCGCAAAGTCACGTGCAAAGGACAACGATCATGGTTCGAAACTGGTATCTTGCAGGGGCAGCGGCCCTCAGCATCGCAACGGTGAATGCCGCAAATGCCGAGGAGCATTTCATCGTCGTCACGGGGTTCTCCTATTTCCCCGCCGTGACCTACGCCCAGCCCGGAGACACGATCCGCTTCGTCAACGAAAGCGGAGAGGAACAGACGGTGGTCGGCAAGGATGCCGGCTGGGTCGTCGGCCCGCTCCAGAACCTCGAACATGGAGAACTGACGGTCGACCAGGAAACCGAGCTGTCCTTCTACGCGGCCTACGAAGACGGCGGAGCGGAAGAACCCGTCGGCGGCGGGGAAGACCCGGCAGTAGACTACGGAAGCTACGAAAACGCGCCGATCAAGGCCGAGATCACCTTCGACGAACCGCGGCTCGAAGACTGACCCATTGGCGGCCGGGAATGGCCCCGCCGCATATGCGGCTGGGTTTTCTCAGTATAGACAAACCGTCAGGGTCGGCTTTGAACCTATCGTGACCATGGGCTGGGGGCGCAGCGCCTGACCGGCGCGCCACGCATCCCATGACGAACTCCCGTGAAGCATGTCCGTCGTGGCTTTCAAACATCACGGGACTCCTGATCGGGCTGACCGGAAGGTTCGCTCCGCCTTGTTCCGCAAGGTGAACCAACCCGGTCCGTGCACACCAGGCATACCGAATTGTCAGCCCGGCAGCGGCTCGATCAGCTCTGCGCCGGATGCGCGGTTGGAATTCACGGCCGGATCGACTCGGTGCCATGTCAGCGCATCTTCGGGAGCCGGCCGCATCAGTTTTGCCGCACCCTTGCCTTTCTCCCCCAGCCACAAGGGCCAGTCCGCGGGCGCCAGCACCACCGGCATGCGGTTGTGGATCTGCGCCATTGCGTCATTCGCCGCACAGGTGACGATGGCGCAGGTCCGGAACGCCTCGCCCTCCCGCTCCCAATCCTGCCAGATCCCGGCAAAGACCATCGGCTCGCCATCGGCGCGGGTTATGTACCAGGGCAGGCGGTTGTCCTCCGCATCCTTGGTCCATTCGTAGAATCCAGAGGCGGGGATCAGGCAGCGGCGGTCGCGGCAGGCGGAACGGAACGCGGGCTTCTCCGCAACCGTCTCCGCCCGTGCGTTGATCAGCAGCGGCCCGTCATTCGGTTTCTTGTACCAATGCGGGATGAAGCCCCAGCGCATCGGCTGCAGCCGCCGCGCCTCTCCTCCCGTGACCGCCGCGATCCGGTTCGTGGGACAGACATTGTAGTTCGGCCCCTCCGGCAGGTCATTGGCCGGCACGGCATCGAAAAGCTGCACCATGGCGTCCTTGGGCAGGGTGATGGCAAACCGTCCGCACACGGTGGCGACGTTAGACCGACGTGCTAGCCGCGTCCATCCCCGCAAAACGATGTGCCGCTTGCATTTGCCGCAGCATCCATGCACGTTTGACGTGTATCACCACATGTTTGCAGGACATGTCATGGCCACACGCAAACGACCTTCGGCAAAGAACGCGGGGCCGGGAGGCGACGGAAACACGGGCGAGTTCAGCGTGCCGTATCTGCGCGTCGCGCACAGGGACGCCGTCTTTTCGTTCCGCGCTTTGCCACTCATCGCCCGGCCGCGCGCAAGATCATGCGCGGTAAACTCTACGAGCCACAGACCCACACGCTCGTGGCCCGGCTGCTCGCCGCGCGGCCGGGCGACATGATCCACGCGGGCACGTTCTTCGGCGACATGCTCCCCTCGTTCTCACGCGCCTGCCAGGGTACGGTGCATGCCTTCGAACCGGTATTCGAATCCTATGTGGCCGCCAAGCTCTGCGTGCAAGAGAACGCGCTAGAGAATGTCGTACTGCTCAACGCCGCTCTGGGCGCATGCACGGGCACCGCACGGATCGATATCGGAACGGAGACCGGGCTGCATCGCGGCGGTTCATCCCGGCTGGGCACCGCCGGGCAACTGACCAGCGTGCTAAGCATCGACGGACTCGGCATCGCAGACCTGCGCGTGCTCCAGCTCGATGTCGAGGGCCATGAACTGCCCGCCCTTGAAGGCGCGGCGCAGACGATCGCGGGTGCCGCCCCGGTGATCCTGATTGAGGATAACGAGAATGCCTGCGGCGACTTCCTGCGCGCCCGAGACTATGTCGAGGCCCACCACATTCCCTGCCTCACTGTCTGGACGGTCACGTCCGACCTGCCGGACCTCTGCAAGCTGCTCAACATCGAGATCCCGGCACCCTCGGGCGCCGCGACCTGAAAGCATCTGCACGGCTCACTTCCGGGAGATCCGCCCGTCGGTATAGGGCGTGTAGGCCTCGCCCTTTGCGGCGATGAATTCCGCCGTGACGTCCGCCAAATCGGGGCCGAAATCATAGGCCTGCTTGTCCTCGCCCGCGAACATCCGGTAGCCATCCCCGCCATTGCGCACGTAGTTGTTGGTCACGACGCCATAGGTCTTTTCCCTGTCGAGCGGCACGTAGCTGTCGCCCTCGGCCACCATCACCTCGACGATGCGGCTGCCGGGCTCGGCTTCCGGGTCCCAGGTGAACTTCATGCCCGCCACCTGCGGGAACCGCCCGGCGCCGTCCTCGACTTGGCTAACACCGTTCTCCAGGGCGTCGATCAGGGTCTGACCCGTCACCTGAAAGGTCGACAGCGTGTTCTGGAACGGCAGGACCGACAGGACTTCGCCCATCGTCACTTCGCCCACATCGATGGAAGAGCGCAATCCGCCGCCGTTCTGGAACGCGATCGTGATGCCCTGCCCCTTCACACGGTCCAGCATCGCGTCGGCCACCAGGTTGCCCATCGCACATTCCTGCGCCCGGCAGACATCGCGCGAACCTTCGATCACGTCCGCGGCGTCGCCGATGACCTTGCCCTTCAACTCCTCGATGGGACCCGCCAGTTCCGCCACGCGCGCGACGATTTCCGCGTCCGGTTCCACGCTGGCATCCAGCAGGATGGTGTCCCCGCCGGCTTCCAGCAGGTTTCCGTCATCGTCGAAGGTCAGCTCGAAATGCCCGACATACTTGGAATAGGCATAGGCCTGAACGACCGGAACCAGCGTCCCGTCCTGCTGGCTGGCATAGGTCGGATAGGCGCCCTGGCGCGACGGATCGGTGGCGGACAGATATGTGTGGGAATGCCCGCCGACGACCGCGTCGATTCCCGGCACGTTCGCCGCGATGTCGACATCTTTTCTGAGCCCCACATGGGTCAGCGCGATGATCTTGTCGACCCCCTCCGCTTCCAGCGCTTCCACGTCGGCCTTCAGCGCCTCGATCTCGTCCTGGAAGATCACGTTGGGACCGGGACTGGACGTGTCCACGGTATCGGTCGCCAGCGCGGAGATCACGCCGATCTTCTCGCCGCCCACCTCGAGCACCACGTGGTTTCCGACCTTTCCCTTCAGCACGTTCGACTGGCCGAGGTCGAGGTTGCCGGAAATCACCGGAAAGCTCACCTTGTCCAGAAAGCCCGCAAGCCCCTCGGGGCCGTCGTCGAACTCGTGGTTGCCCACCGCCATCACGTCGAACCCGATGCGCTCCATCATCTCGGCTTCGACGTCGCCCTTGTAGGTGGTATACATCAGCGAGCCCTGGAACTGGTCCCCTGCATCCATCACCAGAACGTTCTCGCCCGCGGCAGTCAGCTCGTCGCGCAGTTCGTTGATCTTGGTGGCGACACGGGCCACGCCCCCGAAACACTCGCCCGCGGCATCGTCTTCGGCCGAACAGGTACTGTCGTACTTGTTGATCGGCTCGATCCGGCTGTGCAGGTCGTTGATATGGATGATGTGCAGCGTGTAGTCGGCCTGCGCCATTCCGGCGCTGAGCGCGAGCATCGCCGACGAGAAAAGGAATCGGTTCATGCGTGTCTCCCGTGTTGTATTTGGCGCATATCCTGCCGGCGCGGGCGGGAATGTCAAAGCGGATCGACATGTGCCGCCGGGTCAGGCGCGCTTGACGGGCCGCGCCCCGCGCGGCATGACCGTCCCATGATCTACAAGATTTTTCGCACCGATGAATGGGACCAGTTGCAAAGCGACGGGGAGACCGCCGGCGCGCCTGTCGATGTCGCGGACGGCTACGTGCATTTCTCCACCGCCGAACAGGTTCGGGAAACGGCGGCCAGGCATTTCGCGGGCGAGGTCGGGCTGGTGCTCGTTGCGGTGGACGAGCGGACACTGGGCAAGGACCTGAAATGGGAGCCGTCCCGCGGCGGCGCGCTGTTTCCCCATCTCTACCGCAAGCTGACGACCGGGGACGTGGTGTCGGTTCACCGCATCGGGAACGACGGCACGCGCCACGTCTTTCCGGAGAGCCTCCGGTGACCGAGGCCTGTATCAACCCGAGCCGGACGCAGTTCGACGCCTTCAAGAGCCTGGACCGGGATCATCCGATCGAAATGCTGAACCTGGTGCGTTTCCGCCAGACGGCGGAATATCCGGACGACCATCCGCTGTCCGGGCAGGATGTGAGCGGGGCCGAGGCCTATGCCAGCTACGGCCGTGAGAGCGCCCCGGTGCTGGCGCGCGTCGGCGGCACCATCCTCTGGCGCGGCGATTTCCAGGCCACGCTGATCGGACCCGAGGCGGAGGCGTGGGATGCCTGTTTCATTGCGCGCTATCCCACCGCGCACGCCTTTCTCGCCATGATCTCCGACCCGGAGTACCAGCGTGCGGTCATCCACCGCACGGCGGGGGTGAGCACGTCGCGCCTGCTCCGGACCCGCCCGGCCGAGGGCGGCGCCGCCTTCGGATGAGCCTCCCGGAACGCCTCGGGCTGGCCGCGCTGCGCGGCTTTGATCCGGAAACGGCGCACGGGCTGGCGTTGCGCGCGCTGCGCCTGGGCCTCGTCCCGCTGCCAGGACCCGTCACCTCGCCGCGGCTGGCTACGGAAATTGCCGGGATCCACCTGCAGAACCCGGTCGGGCTGGCCGCGGGCTTCGACAAGAACGCCACAGCGCTGGCCCCCCTGTCCCGCGCGGGGTTCGGCTTTATCGAGGTCGGAGCCGCCACGCCGCGCCCCCAGCCCGGCAACCCGCGTCCGCGCCTGTTCCGTCTGACCGAAGACCGCGCCGCCATCAACCGCTTCGGCTTCAACAACGACGGGGCGGCGGCGATTGCCGCCCGGCTGAGCCAGCGACCCGAGGGGGCCGTGATCGGCCTCAACCTCGGAGCCAACAAGGACAGTGACGACCGGGCCGGAGATTTCGCCCTCGTGCTGGAACAAACGCGCGAGAACATCGATTTCGCGACCGTCAACGTCTCCTCCCCCAACACCGAACGGCTGCGCGACCTGCAGGGGGCGGAGGCACTGCACGCGCTGCTCGCCGGCGTGATGGCCGTGCGCGGGTCCTGCCCCGTCTTCCTGAAGATCGCGCCGGACCTGTCGGATAGCGAACTTGGCGAGATCGCCGATGTCGCGGGCCAGGCTGGCGTGGCGGCAATCATCGCAACGAACACCACGCTGGACCGGACCGGATTGCGCAGCCGCCACGCGGGGGAGGCGGGCGGACTGTCCGGTGCGCCGCTGTTCGACCGTTCCACCCGCGTACTGGCGCGACTCGCCGGACTGACCACAATTCCCCTGATCGGCGTGGGCGGAATCGCATCGGCGGAGGATGCCTATGCCAAGATCCGCGCCGGGGCTTCGGCGGTACAGCTCTACACCGCGCTGGTCTACCGCGGGTTCTCCCTCGTCGGCGAAATCGCGCGCGGGCTCGACGCGCTTCTTGCGCGAGATGGTTTTGCCAATATCTCCGACGCGGTGGGTACCGGCAGGGAGAACTGGCGATGATCACGCTCTGGCACAATCCGCGCTGTTCGAAGTCACGCGCGGCACTCAAGCTGCTGACGGATCGCGGTGTCGAAACCAAGGTCCGGCTCTATCTTGCCGATCCGCCCAGCCGGGAGGAGATCGACCGCGTGTTGCACAAACTCGGGCTACCGGCGTCCGCGCTGATACGTTCGGGCGAGGCGCTCTATCGCGAACTGGGGCTGGACGAGGTCGACGACGATGAGGAACTGCTGAACGCGATGGCGGAAAACCCGATCTTGATCGAGCGCCCCATCGCGATCCGGGGCTCCCGCGCCGTGGTCGGCCGCCCACCCGAGGACGTGCTCAATCTGCTCGATTGACCGCGCTGCCTCCTTGCGAGCCGTAACCGGCGGGACCCTTGCAATGGATGGACCTCAACCGGCCCGCACGACGCCCCGCTCCAGCGAGGGGTAGCGCAATCCCAGCGTGACCCCGCGCGCCACGAAGGAGACCAGAAGCGCGGCCCAGAGTCCGTGGTTGCCGAAAACCGGCATCAGCGCGAGGACCGCGAGCACGTAGAGCGCGAAGCTCAGCGCCATCATGTTGCGCATGTCCGCGCTGCGGGTGGCGCCGACGAATATTCCATCCAGCATCCAGGACGCGAGCCCCAGTACGGGTGCGGCGACCATCCACGGCAGGAAGACACGCGCGGCCGTCTGCACCTCCGGATCCTTGGCCATGAGGTCGATGATCCACGGACCGCCCATCGCGAAGGCCAGCGCAAGCGCCACCGACGATCCCATGCCCCAGGTGCTCGTCAGCAGTGCCGACCGCCGGAGCCGCGCCAGATCACCCCGCCCCACAGCGCGCGCCACCAGCGCCTCGGCCGCGAAGGCGAAACCGTCCATCGCGTGTGCGGTGATCGACAGGAACTGCATCAGCACCTGGTTGGCGGCAAGGGTCACGTCCCCGAAGCCCGCGCCAAGGAATGCAAAGGAGGTGAAGATGCCCAGGATCAGCGCGGAGCGGATCAGGATATCGGTGTTGACCAGCGCCATCCGGATCAGCCGCGCCCGGTCGAAGACGCGCGGCCAGTCGCGCCAGTCCGGCTGCGCGAAAGCCGCCCGGCAGAACCACAGGCCGAGCGCCGCCCCGGTGACTTCCGAGATCACCGTCGCCACCGCGACGCCCTGCACACCCCAGCCCAGTCCCAGCACGAACCAGAGATCGAGCACGATGTTGATGCCGTTCATCACCAACTGGACCCAGAAGACCGCCGACGTGCGCTCCATCGCCACCAGCCAGCCGGTCAGCGCATAGATCGAGATCGCCGCCGGCGCGGACCAGATGCGGATCCCGAGATAGGCGGCGGCCAATGTCTCCACCTCGTCGCTGGCCGGGGACAGGTTGAATGCAGCGCTGAACAGCAGGGGCTGCAGCAGGATCAGCGCAAGCCCCGCAGCGCCGGCGATCATAAGCGCACGACTCAGCAGCGCGGAGACCTCCGCGTTGTCTCCCGCGCCATCCGCCTGGCCGACGAGCCCGGTCGTTCCCATGCGCAGGAACCCGAAAATCCAGTAGACGGTCGAGAGGATCACGGCGCCGATGGCCACGGCCCCGATGGGCGCGGCCTCGCCCAACTGGCCCACCACGCCGGTATCGACCGCGCCCAGGATGGGCACCGTGGCATTCGAGAGCACGATGGGCAGTGCGATCTTCAGCACGCGCCGGTGCGTGATCGGCACCGGCGCTTCGGACGTGTCAGACATCCGAACCTTTGGAACTGGGCGTCGGCATCAGGAAATGGCCGGTCGCCTGAGCGAAGAGCCGCGCGCGGTTGTCCTGCCACCCCTCCACATGCACGCTGGCATAGCGGCGGCCCGACCGGTTCACCCGCGCCCGGGCATAGGCATCCCGCGGCAGGCCGGAGCGCAGGTAGTCCACCGTGAAGTCGATGGTCTTGGGCATTCGCGGCAGGTTGTTGGCCAGCGTCTCGGCATCGATCGCACCGCTTTCGATGTCTTCCCAGAGATAGCTCCAGCTGAGCGTGATCATCGCCGTCACCTCCAGGAAGGCCGACGTCGCCCCACCGTGCAGCGCGGGCAGGATCGGGTTGCCGATCAGCCGCTCGTCGAAGGTCATCACACCGGTCAGTTCATCCCCGCGCCTGTCGAAACTGATCCCCATGAAGCGGACATAGGGGACGCCTTCGACCAATGACTTCAACGCGGAGTCACGGCGTTGTTTCACGACCTGAACGGGTTCGGGCTTCTTGCGGCTCATGACAGACCCTCCAGCGTGAACACGCCGGTCGCCGTGGCCACAGGGTTCTCGGTGTCCTCGTCCACGGTCGTTGCCCGGACGAAGGCCACGGACCGCGTCACGTGATAGCAGGTCGCGGTCGTCACCACCGTCTGGCCCGGGGTGGCCGCGCGCATGTAGTCGATGCGCAGGTCGATCGTCGCGGTGCCGGACGGCCCCACCGGGTGCGACATGACGGCGCCGCCGCAGCAGCTGTCCATCAGCGCCGAGACAGCGCCGCCCGCGATCACGCCGGTGCGCGGATCGCCGATCAGATGCTCTGCGTAGGGCATCGCATAAGTGGCTGACCCGTCGCCCATGTGCACCACCTCCATGCCCAGCGCGTGGCAATGAGGGATCGCCTGGATGAAGCGCCGCGCGATTTCTGTCCTGTCGGTCATTGTTCGCCTTTCCTGCCCGGTGGCCTCTTCATCGCGCGCACCCGGCCAAAGCGCAAGGGTGGCAGTTGCGCTCTCCAATGCGAGGTCTTACGTTCTCGACAAGGTAGCGATCAGGAAGAAGCCGATGGCAGAGCAGCGTCTGTCCTTCAAAGAGATGTGCGCACGGTTCGACGTGACCCCGCGCACCTTGCGCTACTACGAGTACATCGAACTGCTCGCTCCCGAGCGGGAGGGCCGTGCCCGTTTCTACGGCGCGCGCGACGTGGCGCGGATGAAGCTGATCCTGCGCGGCCGCAAGTTCGGCTTCCAGCTGGAGGAGATCCGGCAGTGGCTCCAGATGTACGAACATGAGGGCACGGAGGCGCAGATGCGCGCCTGGGTCGAACTGGCCGACGAGCAACTGGGTCAACTGGCCGAACAGCGCGCCCAACTCGACGAGGCCATGGCGGAGCTGAAACAGCTGCGCGACAGCGTGGCCGAAGAACTGGGCAGTCGCTGAAGCCCCTCGGGCGGCTTCGCGAAACACCCCCGCCGACGCCGGATTTCCCCTGATCGGCGTGGCGACGGCACTTTCCCCAACAAGATGAATGCGCAGGACGCCGGGTGACGCGAACACTTCTTGCGTCACCCTGAAAGTGACGCAACGTATGACTTACGTCAACGTCAACTGTCGTTGTAACAGGCTGCCGAGACGACCAAGTGCACTGTGTAATCAATACCAAGGGTAATGCTGATGACTGACGACACGATGACTATCCGCGAGATGTGCGACGCTTTTGACGTCACCCCGCGGACACTGCGTTTCTACGAGTCGAAGGAACTGCTGTTCCCGATCCGCGACGGCCAGAAACGGTTGTTCACGAAGCGCGATCGTGCGCGTCTCAAGCTGATCCTGCGCGGCAAGCGCTTCGGGTTCAGCCTCGAGGAAATCCGGCAGTTGCTGGACCTCTACCATATGGACGACCAGCAGCGCACCCAGATCCTGCGTACCTACGAGATCGCAAAGGAGCGCCTCGCCGACATGGAAAGCCAGCGCGACGAGTTGAACGACGCGATCGACGATCTCAAGGACCAGCTGAAATGGGGCGAGAAGATCCTCGCCTCCATGGACACGCCGAAAAAGGCCGCCGAGTAACCCGCAACGCCAAGGGAGCCAGACCCATGCCTATCTACACGCCACCGACCAAGGACATGCAGTTCGTTCTGCACGAGGTTCTGAACGTGTCCGCCTCCGACATCCCGGGCTATGACGAACTGGAGGCCGAATTCACCGATGCGATCCTGACCGAGGCAGGCAAGATCGCGGCCGAGGTGCTTCAGCCGCTGAACGTCGTGGGCGACACCGAGGGCTGCAAGCTGGAAAACGGTGTCGTGCGCACACCCACCGGGTTCAAGGCGGCGCTCGAGCAGATGAAGGAAGGCGGCTGGCCGGGTCTCGACATGCCGGAGGAATTCGGCGGCCAGAACATGCCCTTCGTGATCAACACCGCGGTGGGCGAGATGTTTTCCTCGGCCAACCAGGCATTCACGATGTACCAGGGGCTGACCCATGGCGCGGCCTCCGCGATTCTCGCCCATGGCAGCGAGGAGCAGAAGCAGACCTACCTGCCCAGGATGGTGTCCTGCGAATGGACCGGCACCATGAACCTGACCGAACCGCATTGCGGCACGGACCTGGGGCTCATGCGCACCAAGGCCGAGCCGCAGGCCGACGGCAGCTACAAGATCACCGGCCAGAAGATCTTCATCTCCGCCGGCGAGCATGACATGGCCGACAATATCGTCCATCTCGTGCTGGCCCGGATCGCGGGCGGGCCGGAGGGCATCAAGGGCGTGTCGCTCTTCATCGTGCCGAAGTTCCTCGTGAACGAGGACGGCAGCCTCGGACCGCGCAACGGCGTCTCCTGCGGCAAGATCGAGGAGAAGATGGGCATCCACGGCAACTCCACCTGTGTGATGAACTACGACGCGGCCACCGGCTACCTCCTGGGGGAGGAGCACAAGGGCATGCGCGCGATGTTCACCATGATGAACGAGGCGCGGCTTGGCGTGGGCATGCAGGGCCTGGCCCAGGCCGAGGTCGCCTACCAGAACGCGCTGGACTACGCCAAGGACCGGCTGCAGGGCCGCGACGTGACCGGGCCGAAGAATCCCGACGCACCGGCCGATCCGCTGATCGTGCATCCCGATATCCGCCGCAGCCTGATGGACCAGAAAAGCTTCAGCGAGGGCGCGCGCGCCTTCATCTTCTGGGGCGCCTCCATGCTCGACCGCGCGCACCGCATGAACGACGCGGATGCAGACGGGCTGATGAGCCTGCTGACTCCGGTCATCAAGGGCTTCCTGACCGACCAGGGCTACGACATGACCATCAAGGCCCAGCAGGTCTATGGCGGCCACGGCTATATCGAGGAATGGGGCATGTCGCAGTTCACCCGCGACGCCCGGATCGCGATGATCTACGAAGGCGCCAACGGCGTGCAGGCGCTGGACCTCGTGGGTCGCAAGCTCGCCGCGGACGGCGGCAAGCATGTCATGGCTTTCTTCGATCTGGTCAAATCCTTCATCTCCGAACACAAGGGTCAGGACGCCGCCTTCGACGCGGACTTCCTCGACCCGCTCAAGAAGGCGTCGAAGGACCTGCAGTCCGCCGGCATGTACTTCATGCAGAACGGAATGAAGGACCCCAACAACGCGCTGGCCGGCTCCTATGATTTCATGCACATGTTCGGCCATGTCTGCCTCGGCCTGATGTGGGCCCGGATGGGCTGGGCGGCAAAACAGGCGCTTGCGGGTGGCACGACCGACGCGGTCTTCTATGAGACGAAACTCGCCACGGGCCGCTATTACATGGCGCGCCAGCTTCCGGCCACCGCCCTGCACCTGAGCCGGATCGAAAGCGGCGCGGAGACGGTCATGGCGCTGGAGGCGGCGAATTTCTGACGATGCGACACGGGGCGGGCCGCGGCTCGCCCCCCGTTACGAGTTGCAGGGATGCATCCGCGGAACCAACACCCGTGATGCGGTTTTCGGTAATCCGGCACATGCAAGGTCTGCGTGACCGAAACATGCGGGCCAGGTAACGGCTTGACGCGGTGTCGACGCAGGTCACATCTCGGAGCCACGAGATTGCACAGAACTGACTCGCCTTGGGAGGGGCCAGACCGATGACCATCCAACTCCATTGCTTCGGCGAATCCGGAAACAGCTACAAGGCCGCCCTGCCGCTGGAACTTTCCGGGCTCGACTGGGAGCCGGTGAAGGTCGATTTCTTTGGCGGCGCCACCCGCAGCCCGGACTACCGCAGCGAAAACGTCATGGGAGAGGCGCCCATGCTGGTCGACGGCGATACACGGCTGACTCAATCCGGCGTGATCCAGCAATGGATCACCGACAAGACCGGCAAGTTCGGGGGCGACGGCGCGGACCGCTACGAGGTGCTGCGCTGGGTGCTCTGGGACAACCACAAGCTGTCGTCGATGGCGGGGATGACACGGTTCCTGATGAACTTCCTGCCCGAGGACAAGCGCCCGGCCGAGGTCATCGCCTTCAGCCAGGGCCGGCTCAAGGCCGCCTACCAGGTGCTGGACGCGCATCTGGCGGGGCGCGACTGGATCGTGGGCGACGGGCCGACCAATGCGGATTTCTCCTGCTGCGGCTACCTCTACTATCCCGAGCCGTTCGGGTTTGACCGCAAGGACTGGCCGAACATCGACCGCTGGCTCGACAACATCTCCGCCCTGCCGGGGTGGAAGCACCCCTATGACCTGATGCCCGGCTCGCCCGCCGACCGGGCCTGAGCGCACCGATAGAACATCGCGGGGGACCCGGTCCCACCGCGGGACATAGACGAAACCCGAAAGGACCCGATTCATGACCGAAGCCTACATCTACGACGCAGTTCGCAGCCCGCGCGGCAAGGGCCGCAAGGATGGCTCGCTTCACGAGGTGACCTCGGTGCGGCTCTCCGCACAGGTGCTCAACGCCGTGAAGGAGCGCAACAACCTCGAAGGGCACGCGGTCGAGGACGTGATCTGGGGCAACGTCACGCAGGTCATGGAACAGGGCGGGTGCCTCGCCCGCTCCGCGGTCCTTGCCTCCGATCTCGACGAGTCGATCCCGGGGCTGGCGATCAACCGCTTCTGCGCATCGGGCATGGAGGCGGTGAACCTCGCCGCGAACCAGGTCAGGGGCGGTGCGGGCGATGCCTATATCGCCGGCGGGGTGGAAATGATGGGCCGCGTGCCGATGGGCTCGGACGGCGCGGCGATCGCGGTCGATCCGACCCTGGCGTTGGAGACCTATTTCGTACCGCAGGGCATTTCCGCCGACATCATCGCCACCGAATACGGCTTCTCCCGCGATCAGGCCGACGCGCTGGCCGTCGAATCCCAACGCCGCGCAAAGGCCGCGTGGGACGACGGGCGGTTCGCGAAATCCGTGATCGCGATCAAGGATCAGAACGGGCTCGATATCCTCGATCACGACGAATACATGCGCCCCGGCACCGACATGCAGAGCCTCGGCGCGCTCAACCCCTCCTTCCAGGCGATGGGCGAGGTGATGCCGGGCTTCGACAAGATCGCGCTGATGAAGTATCCGCACCTGGAGAAGATCAACCACATCCACCACGCCGGGAACTCGTCGGGCATCGTGGACGGTGCCGCGGGCGTGCTGATCGGCAACAGGGAATTCGGCGAGAAACATGGGCTCAAACCCCGCGCGCGGATCCGGGCCACCGCCAAGATCGGCACCGACCCGACGATCATGCTGACAGGACCTGTGCCGGTCACGCAGAAGATCCTGGCGGAAAATGGCATGGAGATCGGGGACATCGACCTCTTCGAGGTCAACGAGGCCTTTGCCGCGGTCGTCCTGCGTTTCCTTCAGGCCTTCGATGCCGATCCCGAGCGGGTCAACGTAAACGGCGGGGCCATCGCGATGGGTCACCCGCTGGGTGCCACCGGCGCGATCATCATCGGAACCCTGCTGGACGAGATGGAGCGGTCGGACAAGGAGACCGGGCTTGCCACGCTTTGCATCGCAAGCGGAATGGGTGCGGCCACGATCATAGAACGCGTATAGCGCCGCGAGGGCAGGTCGCCATGCCGTCGGACGCGCACAGCATCTACCAGGACTGGGTCGACAATCTCTTTTCGGCCGTTCTGGAAGGTGATGTCGAGCGGATCGCGGCGCAGGTCAACCTGCCCTACCTGCACCAGTCAGAGGACACGAGGCTCGTGATCGAGACCCGCAAGGACATGGAAACCGGGTTCTCCTCCTTTCTCGGCATGCTGCGGTCGCACGGGGTCAACCAGCTCGTCGCGCTGGCGACATCGGCGGAGTACCTGAGCGACGAGTACATCGAGGGGTTCCATGTGGTGCATTGCCTGCGCAACGGCATCCCGGTGTTGCCCGCCTATACCAATCGCGCGGTGCTGCGCCGAAGCTGCAGGACCTGGAAGTTGAGCGAGGTGCACCACGGGTTCTCGCACGGCAGCTGGCCGGTCAGCTCGATCCACGTCAACACGCGCGCCCTGTCGGCACGTGCGCGCGAGGACGATGCGCGGCGCCAGTCGACCCAGCCGCTGGCGCTGTATCAGCGGTTCCTGAACGGGCTGACCCAGGCCAATGTCAGCGGGGACTTCGAGGCCTACTGCCAGATGATCGAGTTCCCCTGCTCCTACCACAGCATCCGGCACGACATGGCGGTGCACGGACCGGAGGACATACGCCCGTTCTTTGACATGGTCACGAAAGTGCTGCGCGACAACGGCGTCGAAGAGTTCGCGCGCATCGCGGATTCTGCCGAGTTCCTGAGCGGCAACACGATCTGCGGCTACCACACCACGCGGATGATGCGCGGCGGGGGCGATGCAATGGAGCCGATCAAGTCCCGCATGATCCTGCACCGGACCGGCACACGCTGGTTCCTGAAATCGGTCACCAACGCGGTGCTGGACGAACAATTCCCGTACGGGCGGCCGGTCGTCACCGACGACCTGGTCACCGACCTAGAAATACAGAAGAGGACGAAGACATGAGCGAATTCACACTGACCAAGGGCGACGACGGCGTCGCCGTGATCACCTGGGACGTGCCCGACAAGTCCATGAACGTCATGCGCTTCGACGGGCTGCGCGAGCTCGAGGCGGCCATCGATGACGCGCTGGCGGACGACGCGGTCAAGGGCATCGTCATCACTTCGGGCAAACCCGACAGTTTTGCCGGCGGCATGGACCTGACGCTGCTTGCCAAGATGAAGGAAGATGCGGGCGACGACCCGGCCAAGGGTCTTTTCGACGGCATCATGCAGATGCACGCGCTTTTGCGGAAGATCGAACTGGCCGGCATGGACCCCAAGACCCGCAAGGGCGGCAAGCCCATCGCGACGGCCCTGCCCGGCACCGCCGCCGGCATCGGGCTGGAGTTGCCGCTGGCCACGCACCGGATCTTCTGCGCCAACAATCCCAAGGCCAAGATCGGCCTGCCGGAGATCATGATCGGCATCTTCCCCGGCGCGGGCGGGACCACGCGGCTCGTGCGCAAGCTGGGTGCGATGGGGGCCTCGTCCTTCCTGCTCGAAGGCAAGATGGTCAGCCCCGACAAGGCCAAGGGGCAGCTCATCGACGAGGTGGTGGACGACCCGCTGGCCGCGGCGAAGGAGTGGGTCCTGAACGCCACCGACGCCGACATCGTGAAGCCCTGGGATCAGAAGGGCTACAAGATGCCCGGCGGCGCGCCCTATCACCCCGCCGGTTTCATGACCTTCGTCGGCGCCAACGCGATGGTGAACGGCAAGACCAAGGGCGCCTTCCCGGCGGCCAAGGCGCTGCTGTCGGCGGTCTACGAGGGCGCGCTCGTGCCCTTCGACACAGCGCTGAAGATCGAGGCGCGCTGGTTTACTTCCGTCCTGATGAACCCGTCCTCGGGCGCGATGATGCGTTCGCTCTTCGTCAACAAGGAAGCGTTGGAAAAAGGCGCCGTCCGGCCCGAAGGGGTTCCCGACCAGCGGGTGAAGAAGCTGGGCGTGCTGGGTGCGGGCATGATGGGGGCGGGCATCGCGCTCGTCTCCGCCCAGGCCGGCATGGAGGTCGTTCTGATCGACCGTGA
The DNA here is from genome assembly GCA_965369035.1 of uncultured Aliishimia sp. GTDB lineage: Bacteria > Pseudomonadota > Alphaproteobacteria > Rhodobacterales > Rhodobacteraceae > Aliishimia. The sequence continues at coordinate 1,487 of CBDUPF010000036.1, read as the reverse complement.
CCAGGAGGCGGCCGACAAGGGCAAGGCCTATTCGGAGACCTACCTCGACAAGGGCATGTCCCGCGGCAAGGTCACGGCGGAGAAGAAGGCGCAGGTGCTGGACCGCATCACCGCCACGCCGGATCTGGACGCGCTGAAAGGCTGCGACCTGATCATCGAGGCCGTGTTCGAGGACCCGAAGGTCAAGGCGGAGATGACGCAGAAGGTCGAAGCGGTGATCCCCGAGGAGTGCATCTTTGCCTCCAACACCTCCACCCTGCCGATCACCGGGCTGGCCAAGGCCTCGTCGCGCCCCGAGCAGTTCATCGGCATCCACTTCTTCTCGCCCGTCGAGAAGATGCTGCTGGTGGAAATCATCAAGGGTGAAAAGACCGGCGACCGGGCCACTGCCAAGGCGCTCGATTACGTCCGGCAAATCCGCAAGACGCCGATCGTCGTGAACGACGCGCGCTTCTTCTACTGCAACCGCTGCATCATTCCTTACGTCAACGAGGGCGCGCGGATGATCACCGAAGGCGTCGCCCCCTGGATGATCGACCACGCCGCGCAGATGCTGGGCTTCCCCGTGGGGCCGATCCAGCTGACCGACGAGACCTCCATCGACCTTGGCGCCAAGATCGCGCGCGCGACCAAGGCCGCGATGGGCGATGCCTACCCCGAAAGCCCGGCGGACGAGCTGATCTTCTGGATGGAGGAGAAGGGTCGCCTCGGCCGCAAGTCCAAGGCCGGGTTCTTCGACTACGACGAGAAGGGCAAGCGGCAGGATTACTGGAAGGGCATGCAGGAGAAATACCCGCTGGCCGATCCGCAGCCCGAACTGGTCGAGGTCCAGCACCGGCTGATGTTCGCGCAGGTGCTCGAAGCCGTGCGCGCACTTGAGGAAGGCGTGCTGATGGACATCCGCGAGGGTGACGTCGGCGCAATCCTGGGCTGGGGATTTGCACCCTGGTCCGGCGGTCCGCTGTCCTGGCTCGACATCCTCGGCACGGAATATGCCGCCGAACGCTGCGACGAGCTGGAGGCCAAGTACGGCGCGCGGTTCAAGTGCCCCGCCCTGCTGCGCGAGATGGCCGAGAAGGGCCAGAGCTTCTACGGCCGTTTCTCGCCCGAAGCGCAGGCCGCGTGACGTGAAAGACCCGGGGGCGCCAGCAATGCGCGCCCCCGTCCCCCCGCTCCGGGTTCAGGCCCCGCGCCGCCGGCGCAAGACGGCCAAAAACGCGCCCCCGGCCAGCATCAGGACGCCCGAAGCGGGCAAGGGCACGGCGCCGGGTTGCGATGTCTGCCCGACAAGAAACCGTCCCGAATCCGATCTCCACACGGCGCCATCGGGCACATCGACGTAGAGCGACGACGTGTTCAGGCTCGACACCCCGGCAAAGGTTCCGGCTCCGCCGTTCGCACTGCCGCTCGCCGTCGCGCGAAACGAGATCGTGGTCGGGCGGTCGATCCAGTAGTCGATCTCGATCGACCCGGCGAAGTAGTCCTCG
>CBDUPF010000035.1:0-19115 GCA_965369035.1 uncultured Aliishimia sp. | reverse complement strand
GGAATAGCGGAAGGCATTGGACACCCGGCCCCTGCGACCGTGAAACGTGACACCCTCTATATGGTCAATACGCCCGGTCATTCGGCCGCCATCCGGGCCGTGGCGTGGGTATTCATCGTCTCCACCACTTCGAGTGCGCTGGACAGCCCGTCCTCGTGGAACCCGTGCCGCATCCACGCCCCGCAGAACCACGTGCCATTCGTGCCGTTGAAGGCGCGCACCTGCTCCTGTGCGGCCAGTGCGGCGAGGTCGTAGACCGGGTGGCGCATCACGGTCTGGTCATAGATGAGCTCCTCCCGGATCGGGCGTCGGCTGTTGAGCGTCACGAAATGCGGATCGTCCATCGGCACGGGCTGCAGCGAATTGATCCAGTAGGTCAGGTCGATCCGCTCCGACCGGCGGGTATTGTCTTCGGTGTAGTTCCAGCTCGACCAGACGCGGCGCCTGCGGGGCATCACCGACTCATCGGCATGCAGCACGACATCGTTTGGCTGGTAGCGTATCGCACCCAGCGCCTGACGCTCCTCCGCCGTGGCATCGGCCAGCATCGCGAGGCTGTCATCGGAATGCGTCGCCAGCACGACTTCGTCGAAGTTCTGCCAGTCTTGCCCATCCAGCTTGATTTGCACCGATCCGCCGGAGCGCGTGATGGCCTGTACGGGCGCGCCAGTCCGGATCTCTACCCCGCGGGACCGCATCGCCTGTTCCAGGCGCCGCACATATTGCACGGAACCGCCATCGACCGTGTACCATTGATGCTGCCCGGTATGGTTCAGCAGCGCGTGGTTCTCGAAAAACTGCACCATGGCGTGGGCCGGGAAATCCATGATCCGTTCCGTCGGCGTGGACCAGATCGCTCCGGACAGCGGAAGCAGGTAATAGTCGCGAAACCAGACACCCGTGCCCAGCCGGTCGAGGAAGTCGCCGATGGTCAGCGACGGATCCTCCCTCGCGACGTCCAGTGCGCTCCGGTTGAAATGCCAGATGTCGCGCAGCATCCGCAGGAACCATGGATTGGCCGAATTGCGCTTCTGCGCGAAAAGCGCGGCGGCGCTGGCCAGACCGAACTCCAGACGGCCGCCCCGGATGGACGCACCAAAGCTCATGTTCGATTTCACCACCGGCACGTCCAGTTCGCGAAACAGCGACGCGAGATGCGGATAATTCTGGTAGTTGAACACGAGAAAACCGGTATCCACCGGTTGATCGCCATTCCGACCGGCCATGATCGTTCGTGCGTGCCCTCCAAGGCGCGGCTCCGCCTCGATCAGCGTCACACGGTTCGTGGACGCGAGTTGGTAAGCCGCTCCCATCCCCGAGATACCGGCGCCGATCACGGCAATCTTTCTTGGGCCGCCGGCCCCGAATTCAAACGGCATGCACTATTTCCTCTTGCTGTTCACGAAGGTGTACGCAGCACGGTCGCAACTGGATGCGAAAGACTTCCGTGGCGCTGGTTTCCTTGCGTTGGGATCGATTTCGGGCGATCGGTACTTTTTTTCTGATCCGGCCCCGAACACGTGACGTAGATAGATCATGTTCACGAGCCTTGATAGTAACACCGCAGCCGGCCTATCGAACGACAGGAGCGCCATTGGTGCGCGTGCGGTCGGGATGGCCGAACCGTCGGTGAGGTCGAAGAGCGTGGACGACAGGACAAAAGAGAACAACAGGCTCCAATGGGTCGACCAGATGGAGAGGATTCGCGACGCCCGGGACAGGAAAGCCTTCGCGGAGGTTTTCGGTTACTTTGCCCCGCGCATCAAAGGCTTTCTCGTCCGGTCCGGTGCAAATCCGACATTGGCCGAGGAATGTGCGCAAGATGTCATGGCCACGGTGTGGATGAAGGCGCACATGTTCGACCCCGCGCGGGCATCGGTGGCGACATGGATCTTTACCATCGCCCGGAACCGCCGCATCGACATATTGAGGCGCGAAAAGCGTCCTGAGCCGGAGGATCTGCCCTGGGGGCCGGAAGCCGAGCCCGAACAGGAGGAAGTGGTCGCCCTGCAGCAGGAAAGCGCGATACTTGGCCGCGCAATGAAGAGCCTGCCGCCTGCGCAGCGCGAACTGATAGAAAAGGCGTATTTCGGAGACATGTCCCATTCCGAGATCGCCGAAGCAACCGGTCTGCCGCTGGGCACGATCAAGTCGAGAATAAGATTGGCGCTGGATCGCCTGCGCCACGCAATGAAGTGAGATGACCAGATGACACAAGAGATCAAACATCATCTGCCGTCCCGAATCCTGATGGCCTACTCCGCCGGAACGCTTCCGGAGGCATTCAACCTGATGGTCGCCGCGCATCTGTCGCTCTGCGATGCCTGCCGGGCCGAAGCAGAAAGCTTCGATGCGGTTGGCGGCGCAGTGCTGGACGACGCCGTGGATTCGGAGATGAGCATGGACAGCCTCGAAGCGACGCTGGCGCTTATCGAACGCAGATCATCCGAGGCGCCCGACAGCGGGTCGCGCTCCAAAGGCGTGTTCCCGGGGCCTCTGCAGGATTATGTCGGCGGCGACCTGGACGCGGTGAAGTGGAGATCCGTGGGCATGGGCGTCAAGCAGGCGGTCCTCAAGACATCGCCGTCCGCCTCCGCGCGGCTGTTACTGATACCCGCGGGTGCCGCCATGCCGGATCACGGTCACCGGGGTATCGAGATGACCATGGTCCTCAAGGGCGCGTTCCGGGACGATGACGACCTTTTCGCGCGCGGCGACGTGGAATTCGCGGATACGGAGACGCAGCACACGCCCGTCGCCGATATCCATGAGGACTGCGTATGTCTTGCCGTGACCGACGCGCCGCTGAAGTTCCGCGGCCTGCTTCCGAAACTGGCGCAACCCTTCCTGCGGATCTGACCGCCGGGTGCCGCGCACCCGGCGCGTGACGCGATCGCGTCGACCCCTTTCCTTTGGCGCATCTCCCCGGCATGCTTGACATCATGCATGTCGACGCGGAGGCCGAAATGAAAACTGCCATAGTCACCGGCGCGGCCCGCGGAATCGGGCTCGCCACCACCCGCACCCTGCTCTCCCGCGGGTGGGAAGTGGCAATGGTGGATTACGACAGTCCGGAACTGGCCCGCGCGGCGGACGGACTGGAACATGTCCGCACGTTTGACACGGATGTATCAAAGCCCGACGAGGTCGCCGACCTTGCGCGGGCGCTTTCGTCCGCGTGGCCACATCTGACCGGGCTCGTGAACAACGCCGGATTGGCCAAGTTCGGACCGATGGCCGAGATGGATTATGCAACCTGGCGCGAGGTGATGGGCACGAATCTCGACGGTCCCTTCCTGATGACACAGAGCTTTCGCGCAATGCTCGAAGCCGCCGACGGCGCATCCGTTGTCAACATCACCTCGATCTCGGGCCTGCGCGCTTCCACGCTTCGGATCGCTTACGGCACATCGAAGGCGGGGCTCGCGCATTTGACCCGGCAGCAGGCGGTGGAACTGGGCGAGGCGGGGATTCGCGTCAATGCGATTGCTCCCGGGCCGGTCCGCACCAAGCTCGCGATGGCAGTTCACACACCCGAGATCATCGACGCCTATCACGACGCGATCCCGCTCAATCGCTACGGCTCGGAGCAGGAGATCGCCAATGCGATCTGCTTTCTGCTGTCAGACGAGGCGAGTTTCATCACCGGCCAGATGATCGCGGTCGACGGCGGCTTCGAAGCCACCGGAATCGGCTTGCCGGCGCTCAGGTCCTGATCCGCGCCGCTGCGCCGCGGTGCTTTGGAATTGCCTAAAATCCCGGACAATCTCCGAGCGCAATTAGGTCAGGATTAAGCATTATATGTGACATATTCCGGGCATCCCGCGACTTGGATGGCGCCATTCCGGGAAACCGGGCGGCACTGGTCAGCATGACCATTGGTACGTTCACTTTGGTGCTAGAACGGAATGTAACTGGGTAAAACGCCACAACCTAAAGGGACATCTAATGTCGAGTATCCTCACCAACAACAGCGCAATGGTCGCCCTCCAGACGCTGAAATCCACCAACAAGGATCTTGCTCACACGCAAAACGCGATTTCGACGGGCAAGGACATCTCCACGGCGAAAGACAACTCGTCGATCTGGGCAATCTCCAAGGTCATGGAATCGGACGTGTCGGGCTTCCAGGCCGTTGCGGACTCGCTCGCTCTGGGCGAATCCACCGTGGCCGTCGCATCGGCCGGTGCCGAGCAGATCACCAACCTCCTGAACGAGATGAAGGAAAAGGTGGTTGCCGCAACAGGCGAAAACGTGGACTACACGAAGCTTGGCAACGACATCACCGAGCTGACCAACCAGATCACGTCGATCATCAACGCCTCCCAGTTCAACGGCATGAACCTGCTGAACGACGATGGCACGGACCTGACGGTCCTGTCCTCCATCGACCGTGACAGCAGCGGCGCGGTGACCGCGTCCAACATCACCGTGACGGCCGTGGACTTCACGTCCAACCTCGACCTGAGCGACATCGACGTGTCGACCAGCACGGACGCCGAAGCATCGATCACCGCCCTCGAAGCACACATCCAGACCGCCGTCGACGCCGCGGCTGCCCTGGGTGCCTCTGCAAAGCGGATTGCGGATCAGGCCGAATTCGTGAGCAAGGTCACGGACGCGATGAAGTCCGGCATCGGCTCGCTGGTCGACGCGGACATGGAGGCGGCATCGGCTCGTCTTCAGGCCCTGCAAACCCAGCAGCAGCTGGGCGTTCAGGCCCTGTCGATTGCCAACCAGTCGCCGCAGACCATCATGCAGCTCTTCAAGTAATCCCTGCGGATCAGGGCTTTACTGCGTAACGCGTACCGCGCGCCCGACCTTTCGGGCGCGTTTTTCGTTGCCGGGCCGCGCGGTTCACGACCGCTCGGATTTCTGCAACGGCACCACCGTTTCCGCCTCCTCGACCTCGGCGAAATCGAAGGCATCCAGCCGTCGCGCCCGCTTGCCGGCCTTTTCCGCACTGATCTTGATCTCCTCGATATCGCGGGCGGCCTGGCCGAAATGGCGGTCGAGGTTGCCGACCCGGTCGCCCAGACGTTCGACGTCCTTGTGCAGAAGCGTCAATTCCTTGCGGATCGTCCCGGCCTGCTCGCGCATCCGCGCGTCTTTCAATATGGCCCGCATCGTGTTGAGCGTCGCCATGCAGGTCGTCGGAGAGACGATCCAGACCCGCGCATCGAATCCCTCCCGCACGAGATCCGGAAAATTCGCGTGCAGTTCGGCATAGACCGCCTCGGACGGCAGGAACATCAGTGCCCCGTCCGCGGTCTCACCTTCGATGATGTATCGTTCCGAGATCGCCCGGATATGCGCGCGCAGCGCCGTTCGCATCTGTTGCGCGGCCGTCCGTACCTCCGCGTCCGTGCCGGCGTTGCGCAGCTTCTCATAGGCCTCGAGCGGGAACTTGCTGTCGATCACGATCGGACCCGGCGGGTTCGGCAGGTGGATCAGACAGTCGGCCCGCTTCCCGTTCGACAGCGTCACCTGCCAGCCGTAACTGTCGGGTGGCAGCGCCTTGGACACGATGTCGTTCAACTGGATTTCCCCGAACGCGCCGCGGGTCTGCTTGTTCGACAGGATGTCCTGCAGGCTCAGCACGTCGCCGGAGAGCTTGGTGATGTTGTCCTGCGCCTTGTCGATCACCGCGAGCCGTTCCTGAAGCGCGGTGAGCGAGGTCGCCGTCTGCTTCGACGAGCCATGAACGGCCGCGTTCAACTTTTCCTGCATCTCGGCCAGCGCACGCTGCGACCGCATGGCGTTCTCGGCCAGCCGGTCCTGCATCTGCGACTGTACACCCGAGAGACGCTGTTCGACCAGCTGCGCCAGCCGCGCCTGCCCGCTGGAAGAGCTGTCGCTGACCGTCTGCAGGCTGCCGCGCAGTTCGGTCTGGCCCTGCGCCAGCAACTGCACCGCCTGCGAGAGCTGACCCACCTGCGCCGCGAGCGGTTCGGCCATCCGCACGGAACGCCCGGCGCGGGTCACGGCGAGCACCAGCAGGATGAGGATGAGCAGCAATATGCCCGCACCGGCCAGCCCGGCGATGACCAGCGGGTCCTCCAGCGACAGGCTGTATGGTCCGACCTCGATCATCTGCGCCCGAAAAGCCGCTCGATGTCGGACAGGTTCAGTTCGACATAGGTGGGGCGCCCATGGTTGCACTGACCGGAATACGGGGTGGCCTCCATCTCGCGAAGCAGCGCGTTCATCTCCTCGGCGCGCATCCGGCGGCCCGAGCGGACGGACCCATGACAGGCGACGCGGCTCAGGATCGCCTCCAGCCGCGACTGGACCAGCCCGCTCTCGCCCTGGTCGGTCAGTTCATCGAGGATGTCGAGCACAAGCGCGCGCGCATCGACTTCTCCCAGCAGCGCCGGGGTTTCGCGCACCGCGACCGCGTTGCCGCCGAAGGCTTCGATCCGCAGCCCGAACCGCGCGAGGTCGTCGGCGGCCTGCAGAAGCCGGGCGCAGTCTTCGGCTGACAGTTCCACGATCTCCGGGATCAGCAGCGCCTGCGCCCTGACACCGTTTTCGGCCATCTGGCGCTTGAGCTTTTCGTAAACCAACCGCTCATGTGCCGCATGCTGATCGACGATCACGATACCGCTTTCGGTCTGTGAGATGATGTAGTTTTCGTGCACCTGCCCGCGGGCAGTGCCGAGCGGGTAATCGGGCACCTCGCCATCACTCTCCGGGCCTGCAGCAGCGTTTTCCGCATCCACGACCTGCGCCCAGACCGGTGCGGTTTCGGCAAAACCCGGTGCCTGCGCGCGAAAGGCGGCCTGGCGCGCCGCTTGGGACGGACGGTCCATCTGGTAGACGCGCGCCCCTTGCGGTTCCGGCCGCATGGCGCCGAGTGTCGCGCCGGCGACCGTTGTCGAGGCACGGTGTCCGGCTTCGGCCAGCGCATGGCGCAGGGCGGACACGATCAGGCCGCGGGCAAGGCCGGGTTCGCGGAACCGCACCTCCGCCTTGGCGGGGTGCACGTTCACGTCGACCAGCACCGGGTCGCAGTCCAGAAAGAGCGCCGCCGCCGGGTGCCGGTCACGGCTGAGCAGGTCGGAATAGGCACCGCGCAGGGCACCGACCAGCAGCTTGTCCCGCACCGGGCGGCCGTTCACGAACAGATACTGCGCCACCGCGGACCCGCGCGAATAGGTCGGCAGCGCGGCATAGCCGGTCAGGTGCAATCCCTCGCGCTCCGCGTCGATCCGGAGCGCGTTCTCGGCGAAGTCCCGACCCAGAATACCCGCCAGCCGCCCATGCAGCGCGCCGAAAAGATCGCCGGTTTCGGCCTCCGCCCGGAACACGTCGCGGGGCGCGTCGCCGGAGACGTCGCGCAGCAGGAAGGTGACGAACGGCTCCGCCATCGCCAGACGTCTGATCACGTCGCCGATCGCCTGCGCCTCTGCCCGGTCGGTGCGAAGGAACTTGAGCCGGGCGGGCGTGGCGTAGAAGAGGTCGCGCAGGGTCACCACCGTGCCGCCGTTGAGCGCCGCAGGGCGGACCGGCCCGGTCCTGCTTCCCTCGACCGTAATTTCCGCCCCGTCATATTCCGCAGCACGGCTGGCGATGGAGAGCCGCCCGACCGCGCCGAGCGAGGGCAGCGCCTCTCCCCGAAAGCCGAAGGTATGGATCTGGAGGAGGTCGGACCCGTCGATCTTGGAGGTCGCATGGCGCGACACCGCCAGCGGCAGGTCGTCTGGCGCCATCCCGCATCCATCGTCGGAAACCCGGATGACCCGCTTGCCACCGTCGGCGTAATCGACAGTGATCCGCTTCGCGCCGGCGTCGAGCGCATTCTCCACCAGTTCCTTGACGGCGGAGGCCGGCCGCTCCACCACTTCCCCGGCCGCGATTCGGTTCACTGCCGCCTCGTCCAGCTGCCGGATCATGGGCCGGCTTTCGCCTATCTTGGGGTCTGGGCGGGTCATGCCGCGATATCTAGCATGGAGCGCGCCGATTCTGCCACCCGGAAATCTGGCATCCTGCAGACAGCACCGCGACATCGGCGCGTCGCGGCAAGTCCCGTGACGCATAAGATCCGGGGGCACAGTTCGCCGCCGTATTTCGACCCCTTCCCCGTTGGCTCCGACTTCTGGACGCGAGTGCGGGGCTTTCCCGGCAAACGGGTCACAAATCCCGGGCAGTCAAGGGTTTCCCACTTGATTCATCCCCCCGATCCACATAGAACGCGCCGGTCTGGTGCCTGCGGTGCCGGACAGGTGTTGCCGTGGGATGTCTTCGTCCCACATGACGATGCCGCACCGGAGAGAGAACAAAGGAACGTCGACCTGATCCTCTGTCGGGCGCCAGAGAGCGGACCCGGTGAAGACACAGAGTTCTGAGGACGCGAGGAAACTCCGTGGAATACCACGGGCGAACATAGGAGACCGGTCAGATGAACCTGATCGCTGAACTCGAGGCGGAACAGATCGCCGAACTGGGGAAGACGATCCCCGACTTCAAGGCGGGCGACACCATCCGTGTCGGCTACACGGTCACGGAAGGAACCCGCACCCGCGTGCAGAACTACGAAGGTGTCTGCATCGCGCGCAAGAACGGCAGCGGCATCGCCGGGTCGTTCACGGTCCGCAAGATTTCCTTCGGTGAAGGTGTGGAACGGGTCTTCCCGCTCTACTCCACCAACATCGAAAGCATCGAGGTCGTGCGCCGCGGCAAGGTTCGCCGGGCCAAGCTCTATTACCTGCGGTCGCGCCGGGGCAAATCCGCCCGGATCGCCGAAGACAGCAGCTACAAGAACAAGAAAGCCGGTGCGGAGGCCTGAGAGAGATGAAAAAGAACATTCACCCCGAGTACCACGCGATCGACGTCAAGATGACCGACGGCACCGTGGTGCAGATGAAATCGACCTGGGGCAAGGAAGGCGACACGCTGTCGCTCGACATCGACCCCACCGTGCATCCCGCCTGGACCGGCGGCGGCCAGCGCCTCATGGACACCGGCGGCCGCGTGTCGAAGTTCAAGAAGAAATACGACGGCCTCGGCTTCTGATCGCCGTCCGACACCGAATTCAAGCGCCGCTCCGGTCCCCGGGGCGGCGTTTTTCTTTGGGCCCCGGCCGGCCACGCGAGGTTACCATTTGTCAAGCATCCTGCTCTAATCCGGGCACATGCCCACACAGACCGTCAAAGCCCCGAAACTGATCGCCCGAGCACAATCCGCGGCGCGGTCCGGAGACATCGCAGCGGCAGAGGCGCTTTACCGCGACGTGCTGGCACGCTTTCCCGCGAACCGGCGTGCGATGGACGGGCTCGCAAAACTCGCCACGGCCCGCGCAAGGGCGACGCCGAAAGCGGAGATCGATGCGCTTCTGGCGCTCTGGCAGGCGGGACGGGTTGCCGACGCGCTGGCCCGGACAGAATACCTGCCGATCTCCCACCCGACGGTGCGCGACATACGGGCCGCCGCACTCCGCAAGCTTGGGCAGCCAGCCGCGGCGATCCCGATCTACGATGACGCGCTCAAGAACGACTCCGGCAACGCGGGGCTCTGGTTCAATGCCGGCTCCGCCCGGTTGGAAGACCGCCGCTTCGCCGAAGCCGAAACCTGTCTGGCAAGGGCCTGCGCCATTTCGGCCGAGCCGCAGCATCTTCTGGCGCTGGCCCGGTGCAAGCTCGACCAGGGCTATCATGTCGAAGCGCTGAAGCTCGCCGACGCGGTGCTGACGCAGCCGGGCACCGCCCACAGCCACAAGGTCCGGGCTCTGGACACGCGCGGCACGGCGCTCCTCCGTCTCGGTCGCACGGCAGAGGCAATGGACGCCTATGGGGAGGCCCATGCACTCGCGCCCCAGGACGCGTCGATCCTGCACGATCTGGGCATCGCCGCCAAGGCGACCGGAGACCGCACGGCGGCGGAGCAGGCCCTGCGCTCTGCGCTGGCAGTCGACCCGGAGCGGGCGGAGATCCACCGCAGCCTGTCCGACCTCATCCGGTACGCTCCGGACGACCCGCATCTGATGCAGATGGAGACATTGCTCGCCAAGGGTCCGACGCCCGCGGCCGAGGCCGACCTGCGCTTCGCGCTCTTCAAGGCCATGGACGATCTCGACCGCGTCGATACGGCAATCGAACACCTGAACCGCGGCAACGAATTGCGGCGCGAACTCCTGCACTATGATCCGTCACAGGATACGGCGCTTTTGGCACGGATCGGGACGCTTTCGCCGCCGGATCTTGCCGCGACAGCGGAAGGGCCGCGTCCGATCTTCGTCGTCGGCCTGCCGCGTTCCGGCACGACGCTGACGGAACAGGTTCTCTCGGGCGCGCCGGGCACCCACCCGGCGGGCGAACTCCCCTATGTCGGGCAGGCCGCGGCCGCCCTCCTGCGCGCTGCGCCCTTCGGTCCCGCGACGCCCGAGTTGTTGGCCGAATTCGCGGCATCGGTACGCGGCGACCTCGCCACTCATGCAGGCGACGACACGGTCGTGATCGACAAGATGCCGCTGAACTTTCGCTGGGCCGAGCTGATCCTCGCGGCTCTGCCCGAAGCGCGCCTTGTCTGGCTCGACCGCGACCCGCGCGCAAATGCGTTCTCGCTCTACCGCCACTCTTTCGCAGGATCCGGCAACGGGTTCGCCTACGGGATGGAGGACATCGCACGGATGATCGCGGCGGATCGTGCCCTGCGCGCACGCGTCGCGGCCCGCTGGCCCGACCGTGTGCACGTGCTGAAGCTGGAACGCATGACGTCGAACCCGGACCCGGAGATCCGCGCGTTGGTCGATTTCTGCGGACTGGACTGGTCCGACGACTGCCTCTTTCCCGAGGCGCGGCAACGCACGGTCCTTACCGCTTCGAACCAGCAGGTCCGCCGAGGCATTGCTCCGCCCGCCAGGGACGACTGGGCGCGCTACGCGACCCACCTCGAACCGCTGGAACGGGCGCTCCGGTCACACGATCTGGTCGCGTGACAGCCGGGCGGATTGGCCACACGATCCCGGTTTGACCCGCCCTCGACCTGCCTTCCCTTGCTGAGGCCGCCCCCGTATATTACGCGCGGCCAAAGGCGGAGACCTTTGCAGCGAAGGGGCGGGCATGGCACATATCATCGTCGTCGGGAACGAGAAGGGCGGCGCGGGCAAATCCACCGTCTCGATGCACGTGTCGACGGCGCTGGCGCGCATGGGGCACAGGGTCGGCTGCCTCGACCTTGACCTGCGCCAGAAAAGCGTCACCCGCTATTTCGAGAACCGGCTGAAGTACAGCAACGACGAAGGCCTGCATCTCGCAACGCCCAGAATCCATCCATTGCCGGAGATCCCGCAGGAGGCGCTGCTGCCGGGCGAAAACGTCTACGATCATCGTCTGTCGGCCGCCGTGTCCAGCCTGGAACCCGACAGCGACTTCATCGTGATCGACTGTCCCGGGTCCCATACCCGCCTCAGCCAGGTGGCGCATTCGCTGGCCGACACGCTGATCACGCCACTGAACGACAGCTTCGTCGATTTCGACCTTCTGGCCCATACCGACCAGACCGGGCTGCAGGTGATCGGGCCGTCCGTCTATTCCGAGATGGTCTGGAACGCGCGCCAGTTGCGGGCGCAGGCCGGGCTCAGGCCGATCGACTGGATCGTGCTGCGCAACCGTGTGGGCACACAGCGCATGGTGAACAAGGAGAAGATGGAGCATGTGCTGAAGCTGCTGTCCAAGCGGATCGGCTTTCGAATTGCACCGGGCTTCTCCGAACGGGTGATCTTCCGCGAACTCTTCCCGCGCGGGTTGACGCTGCTCGACCTCAAGGACGTGGGCGTCAAGCAGCTCAACATTTCCAACATCGCCGCACGGCAGGAACTGCGCGACCTCATGAAGGCGCTGAAACTTCCGGGCGTGATAATAGACTTCTGACGGCGGCGCGCACGTTCACTGCGCCGCCCAGACCTCGATCTCGACCACGAATTCCGGGCGGGTAAATCCCGAGACGATCATCAGAGTCGAGGTGGGCAGCACGTCCACCTCCGCAAGCCAGGCATCCCGCGCGGCCATGTAGCCCGGCATGTGCTCGCGGCCGGTCACGAAACCCTGCACATGAACGACGTCCGCACGCCCCATGCACGCCGCCGCCAGGATCGCGTCGATATTGCCGAAACAGATCGCGGCCTGGCGCTCGGCACCCTCCGGAACGGATCCGTCCGCGGCGAGCCCGAGTTGGCCGGAGGTGCGCACCCATCGCTTGCCCGGCGCGACTTCAACCCCGTGGGAGTAACGAGCGAAGGGCGGCGCGATGCCCTCCGGGTTCAACGATTTCATGGCCCTTGCCTCCACGCGGAAATCCTGCCAGCATCATCCCACATCTCTGGCACGGATCATTCAAGGGCCGCCTTTCGCTGAAGTTTCCTTTTTCGGGGAGACATGTGACGTGCGCGTGCTGTGCATCCGCCACGGGGATGGTCCCGAAGACGACCGTGTGAACACCTGGTGCCGCCTCAATGGCGTCGCCGCCGATACGCGGCGCCCGTTCATGGGCCAGGATCCGGGACCGATCACCGAGGATGTTGCCGCTGTCGTGATCCATGGCGGCATGTTCAATGCCGGCGATTCAGACCTGCACCCGTTCCTGCGCGACGAATACCGGCTGATCGAGGCGGCGATGACCAGCAGCACGCCGCTGCTGGGCATCTGCCAGGGTGCGCAGATGATCGCCCATGCTCTTGGCGCCTGGGCGGGCGCGCCGGATCATGGCAGTCACGAATTCGGCTACTACGAGGTCACGCCCACCGATGCGGGGCGGGATCTGCTGCCGCGGCCGCTCCACCTGTGCCAGGCGCATTTCCACACCTACGACCTGCCCGATGGCGCAGTACATCTCGCGCGTTCCGACCTCTTCGAGCAGCAGGCATTCCGGTATGGGGAGGCGATCTTTGCCTTCCAGTTTCACGCCGAAATCACGATCGAAGGCTTCCGCCGCTGGCAGAAAACCTCGAAAAGCTACGGACAGCCCGGTGCACAAACGCCGGAAGAACAGGAAGAACTGATGCACCGACACGACCGCGCGCAGGCCGACTGGTTCTACGGCTTCCTCGACCGCTTCCTGGGCCACCTGCGCGTATGACGGAGCGGGATGTCCTGATCCCGCGGGCGCTTCTGCGCGACCCCGGACGTTTCGGCGGCGCGGAGCAGCGCGATTGCCTGCGCGGACGGCCCGTCTGGCGCGACGACAGGCTGGTGGCACTCGCCCCTCCGCAACGGGAGGGACCGGCGACCATGCTCCTGCCGAGGTTGGTGGAGGCGCATTGCCATCTGGACAAGTGCCACACCCTGTCTCGGGTCGGATCCGTCGGCGGTGATCTCGCGGCGGCCATCGCGGCACAGGCCGAGGTGACCGCGGCGCGGGACGACGCGGATCTGCAGGCCTGCGCCTTGCGCGGTCTGGAGGAGGCAAGGCAGGCAGGCTGTGCCCTGGTCCGTTCGCACGTGGACTGGGGCGAAGGTGCGGACCCGTCGCGGGCCTGGCATCTGCTTACGGAGATGGGCGCGCCGGACGTGCAATGGGCGGCGCTGACGGGCATTGACCGGATGGCAGACGATGCCACCGCCCGCGCGATTGCCGACCATGTCGCAAAGGCAGGAGGGGTGCTGGGCAGCTTCGTGC
The DNA here is from genome assembly GCA_965369035.1 of uncultured Aliishimia sp. Lineage (GTDB taxonomy): Bacteria > Pseudomonadota > Alphaproteobacteria > Rhodobacterales > Rhodobacteraceae > Aliishimia. The sequence continues at coordinate 5,501 of CBDUPF010000035.1, read as the reverse complement.
TCGATCACGATCCGGAGGTCATCCGCGCGGGGTTGGCCCACATCTTTGCCCAGGCGGATCGGCGGGGGCTGATGCTAGATTTCCACGTCGACGAAGGCCTTGGCGACCACAACGGGCTGGAGGCTATCGCCGATATGGCGCTGAGCACCCGATACGAGGGCGCTATACTCTGTGGCCATGCCGTAAGCCTGATGAATCGCGCGCCGGACGCGGTCGCACGGATCGCGGAGAAACTGGCCCGCGCGGGCATAACGGTCTGCGCGCTGCCGACCACGAACCTCTACCTGCAGGGCCGCACCGACGGGACGCCCGACCGGCGGGGCCTGACCCGGCTGCGTGAACTTGCGGCGGCGGGAGTGCGGGTTATCGTGGGGTCCGACAACGTGGGCGACGCATTCTGCCCGGTGGGCCAGCATGACCCGATGGCGGCGCTGCACCTTGCCGTGCTCTCCGCGCATCTCGACCCGCCGCTCGGTCGCTGGCTGCCGATGGTCACGACCGATGCCGCACGCGCGCTCGGTGCAGACCCGGTTCACGTCGATGGCGCGCATCGACGCGAATTGCTGACATCCGATGCCCGGGACACGGCCCAGCTTGTCGCCGGCCGCGCCGCACTCGAAGGAGCCGTCGCATGACCTCGATTTCCGGCAAGACCGATCACATCGACTGGACCGCCATCGCCCGCGAACTCGCTCCGGTCGAAACCATTTCCGAACCCGTGCTGGTCAAGAAGCGCAGCCGCGACTTCTTCTGGTATTCGCCGATCCTGAACGCGGAACTAAAAAGATGCTTCGGCGACCTCGTTGCGCGCCCTCGCACGTCCGCTGAGATGGCACAGGTTCTGTCCGTCGCCTGGTCACATCGCCTGCCCCTTGTGTTGCGCGGCGGCGGGACGGGCAATTACGGGCAGGCAGTGCCCGTCGACGGGGGGCTCATCATCGAGACCACGGCAATGAACCGGATCCTGGAAATCGGCCGGGGTTACGTCCGGGCGGAGGCTGGCGCCCTGATCGCCGATATCAACGCCGCGCTCGTCGAGAGCGGGCAGGAACTCGCCATGTTCCCCTCCACGCAGGATATCGCCACGATCGGCGGTTTCGTGGCCGGCGGCAGTGCCGGTATCGGCTCCATCGCGCACGGTGTCCTGCGGGATCCGGGCAACATCCTGCGCCTGACGGCGATGAGCGTCGAGCAGCAACCGAAGAGCCGCGTTTTCGAGGGCGCCGAGGTCCTGCATGTCCACCATGCCTGGGGGCTGAACGGCGTGATCACCGACGTGACCTTGCGCACGGTTCCGCGGCGCGACTGGGTCGGCTGCATGGCCACTTTCGACAGCTATGAAGCGGCCTATGCCACAGGCTACGCCATCGCTTCGGCCTCCGATATCGGGGCCAAGCTGGTCAGCACGGTCGACGCGCGGATCACCGCCTATTTTCCCAGGCTCGACGGGCATATCCGCAAGGGTCGCGACCTTCTGGTATCGCTCGTGCCGTCCGCGGACGTGGAGAGGTTCGCGTCGCTTGTCTCCGAACAGGGCGGGCAGACGGACCTGACCTTGACCGAGGAACGGCGCAAGGAACTGGGACTGCCGCATGTGTTCGATTTCTCCTACAACCACACCACGCTTCAGGTTCTGAAAGCCGACCGCACGGCCACCTACCAGCAGGTCGGCTGCCCGGCCCCGCCCGACCCGGCGCGCATCGCCGACTTGCGCCGCAGGATCGGCGACGACGTCTGGATGCACCACGAATTCGCCCGGCTGGATGGTCAGATCGTGACGTTCGACCTGCCGATCATCTGGTTTTCCACGCCCGAACGGCTGGCGGAGATAAATGCGACCTACGAGGCGCACGGGTTTCCCGTCTGGAACGCGCATGACTGGCACGTCGAAGGCGGCGGGATGAAACCGGACTACACCCACCTTGCCTGGAAAAAGCGGATGGATCCGCGCGGCCTGCTGAATTCGGCGAAATCGCTCCACTGGGGGGCGGTCCGGGACCTCTCGCCCGAAGAGATCGAGGCCAGGGGTGCAGGCTGAACCGGGCGTGGTCCGCAAGGCCATCGAACGGCGCCGGACAGCGCGAGGCGCAACTCCAGTTTGTACCGGCCACTCCGCACAGACCCGAACGGGGTCGAAACCGAGGCAAAACGGCGGTTTTTCACTCCCTCATGCCGTAGATCTGCGAAATTCCGCGGAAACTTCCCCCTAATACTTGGGCTGCGGCAGCGGTGGACAGGGTTGACGCATTGTGTCGGATCGTCTGAACTCTTTCGCACACGGTCATCGGGACGTCGGACGCCCCGTGAATTCGGCCGCATCACCTGAAAAGCGGAGACGCAACTCCGCCGACCAACAGAGAGGAAGACAATGCAGTTTCTGACCCGGACCGGCAAACCGCTGCCCAAGGCAGTGGTGGAGTCGGCAAAGAAGATCGGTGACGATCCGATTTCACGCCGCGAGTTTCTGGCGACAGCCAGTTCCTTTGGTGCCACGACAGCGACGGCCTACGCGATGCTCGGTCTCGCGGTCCCCGAACGCGCCCATGCCGCGGCGCACAAGATGGGGGGCGAAGTCCGCATCCAGCAATCCGTACGCGCGATGAAGGACCCCCGCACGGCGGACTGGAACGAGATCTCGAATTTCTATCGCGGCTGGCTGGAATATCTCGTCACCTACGAAAATGACGGGACATTCACGCCGACCCTGCTGGAAAGCTGGGAAATCAACGACGACGCCACCGAGTACACGCTGAACGTCCGCAAGGGTGTGACGTGGAACAATGGTGACGATTTCACCGCCGAGGACGTTGCCCGCAACATAGCGCTCTGGTGCGAGAAGGACGTGGAGGGCAACTCCATGGCCGCGCGCTTCACCACGATGATCGACGCGGACACCGGCAAGATGATCGACGGCTCGGTCGAGATCGTGGACAGCCACACGCTCAAGCTGAAGCTGCCGGCGTCCGACATCTCGCTGATCGCGGGCATGTCCGACTATCCGGCTGCGCTGATCCACAAGGATACGGACCCGGCCGACATCATGGCGAATCCGATCGGCACCGGCCCCTACCTGCCGGAATCGCTCGAGGTCAGCGTGAAGGCCGTGCTGGTTCGCAACGAGAACCACACCTGGTGGAACGAGGGCAACGGCGCCTGGATGGACCGCGTGGAGTTCGTCGACTACGGCACCGATCCCGCGACCTGGGTGGCCGGGGCCGAGGGCGAAGAGTTCGACATGCTCTACTCGGTCGACGGCGATTTCATCGACATCATCGGCGGGCTCGACGGCTGGGTCCAGAACGAGATCACCACCGCCGCGACCATCGTGATCCGCCCGAACCAGCTGGCAGAGGTCGATGGCAAGCAGCCCTATGCCGACAAGCGGGTGCGGCAGGCGATCACGAAGGCGGTGGACAACAACATCGTGCTCGAACTCGGATACGGAGGACGCGGTGAAGTGGCGGAAAACCACCACGTCGCACCGTTCCACCCCGAATACGCGCCCCTGCCCGCGCTGGAGCCCGATCCGGCGGCCGCAAAGGCGCTGATGGAAGAGGCCGGCATGCTCGATTTCGAGCACGAGATCATTTCCATCGACGACGGGTACCGCAAGGACACGACCGATGCGGTGGCCGCGCAGCTGCGCGATGCGGGCTTCAAGGTCAAGCGGACCGTGCTGCCGGGGTCGACCTTCTGGAACGACTGGACGAAGTACCCGTTCAGCTCGACCAACTGGAACCACCGTCCGCTCGGCGTGTCGATCTGGGCGCTGGCCTACAAGTCGGGCGAGGCCTGGAACGAGTTCGGCTGGGCGAACGAGGAGTTCGACGGGATCCTCGAACAGGCGCTGGCAACCGCGGATGTGGAAAAGCGCCGCGAACTGATGGCCAAGGGCGAGGCGCTGATCCAGGAGGAAGGCGTCACGATCCAGCCCTACTGGCGCAAGCTCTACAACCACACCCGCGAGGGACTTGTGGGCGGCGGGCACCACATCGCCTTCGTGGTGTTCCCGGAGCGTCTGGCCTGGACTTGACCGCCCATCGCTATGATCGGGGAAGGGCCGTGCATCGCCGCGGCCCTTTTCGATTTCGGGGCACATCGGGCCGCCCCATGCTGGACCTCCACCGCAAATCATGTCCAATGACGCCATGTTCGACACTGCGCTTCTCTTCGCCCAGACCGTAGCCACCGGATCGATTGCCGCCTGGATGTTCACCGGCGTGCGCGACAACATCCTCCACCCGTCGCAGAATGGGGCCTTTGTCACCGAGGTGATGGAGATGCGGCGCATTCGCGACCAATACCCGGAGGCCTACATTCCCGTCGCACATCGCGCGGTGACCGACCGACGCCGGCAGCGTCTGGCCTTCCGTGCGGTGGTTGCGGCCGAGGCTCTGGCCTGCCTGCTCCTCGTCATCGGTACCGTCGCGCTGGGGCTGGCATTGTTCGGGATCGTATCCGATGACACCGCCCGCGCAGTGGCAATCGTCGGAGCGACGGTCTTCATGGCGATCTGGTCCGGCATGCTGATCGTGGGAAACCATTTCAGCTACTGGTTCGGGCACGAAGGCGCACAGCTTACCCATTACCACATGAACCTCTGGGGGCTGGGCACGATCCTGCTCCTCGCACTCTGAGCGACGAGCCGGCGCCTACATCGCCTCCGTTTCCTCCAGTCGCCGCCGCCACGGCGCGGGATCAAGCCCCAAAGGGTGCACATCCGCCGGCAGCCCATCGAGCAGCGCGCGCACCATTTCGCAGAGCCGCGCCGCCGCCTTCGGCCGTTCCATCCGCAACTTCAACCGGGCGTTGGCGAGCTGGATGATCGCCCGAACCATGTCGCGTTCGGCCGAAGGGTCGCGCGTTTCCATCCAGACCGCCTCCAGCACCTCGTGGCATTCCCAGTAGAAGCCGCGCTCGAAGAACTGCACGCCTGCTCGCAACGCCGTCACCGGGTCGGCCTTCAGCGGATCGAACCAGTCGTCCGGATGACGCGGGGTCTGTCCGGGAATACAGGCAAAGGGCGGGTCGGGGATTCCGGTCATGCCGGGGTGACGGGCGTGATCGGTCCCAGGGCGTCCTCGATCGCCTGCCCGGCGGCGAGGAGCGTGCCCTCGTCCCACCAGCGCGCCGCCAGTTGCACACCGGTCGGCGCGCCGTCCGCGGCAATGCCGGTCGGCACTGCCAGGCCGGGGTGCCCCAGGAGCGCCGTCGCCAGCAGGGGGGACTGATCGTCGAAGAGCCGCCGCAGCGATATGGCATCCCCCTGGTCCGCGTCGATCTTCAGCGCGTGCCGGTAGCTGATCGGCATCAGCACAACCGGTGTCTGGACGAACATCATCGACCAGTCACGCATGATCTGCAGACGCTGTGCCCAGGCATCGGCAATATCGTCAGCCGTGACCTGGCCCGTCATGTCCATGACCGTTTCGATGTTGTGGATCAGAGCCCGGTCCCCCGACGCGCGTATCGCGGCCAGGTAATGGTGCCGGATCGCGTGA